>CAZIXH010000281.1:0-5951 GCA_964543055.1 uncultured bacterium | reverse complement strand
GTCTACAATACCTGCCACCTACCCCCTAACCCCTACCAAACCCGTCTTATCCGGGTTGTTTCGCCAGGCTCTGCCGTCCAGGGGCCAGAGCCTCGCCTTTGGGGTAGGCTATTTTCATGTCGCCCGAAGAGTTCAAGCGCCTGGGATACGAACTGATTGACTTCATCGCCGAATACCGTGCCAGCCTCGAGGCCCAGCCCGTGATGGCGCAGGCCCAGCCGGGGGCTATAAAAGCACTTTTTGCGCCCGCGCCGCCCCAGCAGGGAACCGGGTGGGACAGCCTACAGGACGACCTCAGGGCCCTGTTTCCTGGCCTGACCCACTGGCAAAGCCCGCACTTTTTCGCCTGGTTTCCCTCCAACGCCCCGTTGTCTTCGGTGCTGGCCGATCTGGTTGCCACAGGCCTGGGGCAGACCGGCATCACCTGGCAGGCCAGCCCGGCCTTGACCGAGGTCGAGGAGGTCATGACCGACTGGCTGCGACAGATGCTGGGCCTGCCAGAGGCGTTCCAGGGGGTGATTCAGGACACCGCCTCCA
The DNA here is from genome assembly GCA_964543055.1 of uncultured bacterium. Lineage (GTDB taxonomy): Bacteria > Deinococcota > Deinococci > Deinococcales > Thermaceae > Meiothermus. The sequence goes on along the minus strand of CAZIXH010000281.1, from coordinate 5,414 downwards.
CCGGCACCCTGGTAGCGCTGCTCACCGCCCGCGAATGGGCCACAGGCCAGTCCCAGGATCGGGGCGGACTCCAGGCCGAGGCCAGGCCCCTCACCGTGTACGTCTCCGATCAGGCCCATAGCTCGGTGCCCAAGGCCGCTTTGCTGGCCGGTTTTGGCCGCGAAAACCTGCGCCTGATCGAAACCGACGAGACCCACGCCATGCGTCTGGATGTGCTCGAGGCCACCCTGCGGCGCGACCTGGCCGAAGGCCGCAAGCCTTGTGTGGTGGTGGCTGCCGTGGGCACTACCGCCACCACAGCCATTGACCCGGTGCGAAAAATTGCTGAGCTATGCCAGGAACACGGCATCTGGCTGCATGTGGATGCAGCCATGGCGGGCTCCGCCATGATTCTGCCGGAGTGCCGGTGGATGTGGGATGGCATCGAGCATGCCGACTCCATCGTGATCAACCCCCACAAGTGGCTGGGGGTGGCCATGGACTGCTCGCTCTACTACGTGCGCGAGCCTGAGCACCTGATCCGGGCCATGTCCACCAACCCTTCCTACCTGCACTCGGCTACTGATGGGCAGGTGAAAAACTACAAAGACTGGGGAATTCCACTGGGGCGGCGCTTTCGGGCCCTCAAGATCTGGTTTGCACTGCGCGAACTGGGGGTGGAGGGGTTGCAGGCGCGGCTTCGGCGCGACCTGGCCAACGCCAAGTGGCTCGAGGCCCAGGTCAAGCAGACCCCCGGCTGGGAGCTGCTGGCCCCGGTGCCCTTGCAGACGGTGTGCGTTCGTTACAACCCAGGGGGTCTGAGCCCAGAGCAGCTCGACCGGCACACCCAGGATTGGGTCGCCCGCCTCAACCGCACGGGTCGGGCTTTTCTGACCCCGGCCCTGCTCAAGGGGCGCTGGATGGCCCGGGTTTCCATCGGGGCAGAGGCCACCGAGCGCCCTCATGTGGAGGCGCTGTGGACCCTGATGCAGCAAGAAGCCCAGAGGGTGGAAATTGGCACCTGACCGTTTCCTTTTCTACCAGCCGCTGCGAACCGAGGATGGCTCGCTGACGCTGGTGCATCCGGTATTCGGCGAGGCCTACAGTTCCCGGCACGGGGCCTGGATGCAGGCCAACGAGCTATACCTGAAACTGACCCAGACCCACCGACATCCCGCGCCTCGCGTACTGGAAATCGGCTTTGGGCTGGGGGTGAATTTCCGGGCCACGCTGGAAAATTGTGCACAGCGCGGGGTGCTTCTGGAATATCTGAGCTACGAGTTTTTGCCGGTCTCGAGCGAGGTGCTGGCATCGGTAGAGGTGCCCCTTTGCCCCAAGGCGCGGCGGGTATGGGAAGAGCTGCTCGCAAACTGGCCCCCCCAGCCGCAGGCACTCTGGACCCTGGAGGGATCCTGGGGCCGCCTCGAGGTTCGCATTCAGGACGTTCAGGAGGCGCACTTTCCCCAGTCATGGGCCAGCGCAATCTACCTGGACCCCTTTAGCCCGGAGGTGAACCCCGAACCCTGGCAACTGCCTGTTCTGAGGCGGCTATTCGCGGCCATACAGCCGGGGGGCTACCTGGCCACGTATTCGGTGGCGGGGCAAATTCGGCGCAATCTCCAAGCAGCAGGGTTTGGCGTTGATAAAGTACCTGGGGTGGGCAAAAAGGCATGGACGCAAGCCAGGCGGCCATGAAGCTAGCGGATGGGGCTGGTTTCTTCGGAAGGTTCGGCCTCGTTGACCAGGTTGAGGCCGAGGGCCCGTTCGGCCAGGCGCTCTCCGGCCTCGGCGAAAGGGTGGGAGATCAGGGTAGCGCCTGCGGCCCGTAGCAGGGGTTCGTCCTCGCGGTGGAGACAGGTGGCGGCGATGGTGCCATTGAAACCCCTGCGTTTGAGCCCATGCAAGGCCCTTAGTTTGGCCTCGAGGTCGGGCAGGGCCAGCAGCACCCCCCGCAAGCCGGAGAGGTCGAGGCGTTCCCAGAGCTCGGGGTCCTCGGCATCGCCATAACGCACAAAGCGCTTTTTGGTTCGGTGCGATTCCAGCTTGCTATCATCGGCGTCCAGCCCCAGTACCCGAAAGCCCTGGCCTTCCAGCATCTTGTACGCCGCGCCACCGGTGCGCCCCATGCCCACCACCAGCCATTCGGCGCCGCCCAGGGTGGTGGGTTCGTCGTCGGCGTGGCGGCCCTTTCGCTCAAAGCGCAACAGGAAGCCCTCAAATCGCTGGTACAGGCTGTGGACAGAACGGTTCAGGGGGGCTGCTAGTGCCAGAGAGACCGCCACCACCAGACCCACCAGCTGGCCCCAGGACTCCGGCAAGAGACCCCCCTCTACGGCGGCCACACTGGTAATCAGGGCGAACTCACTGTAGCTCGTGAGGGATACGCTGGTCACAAAGGCGGTGCGGGCCCGCAAGCCAAAGGCAATAAACAAGGCAAAGAATAGCAGGGCCTTCAGCGGAAGTAACAGCACAAAACCCAGGGCAAGGGGCAACGAGGAAACCGCAGGCAGGCCCATCAGCCCAATCTGGAGGAAGAAAGCCACCAGGAAGGCTTCTCTAAGGCCCCACAGGGTGCGCGATAGCTCGGAGGTCTGGGGGTGTCCTGCAAGCGCAGCTCCCATGAGCAACGCCCCCAGTTCTGGCGATACCCCCAGGCTTTTGGCCAGGCTGGCCCCACCCAGCGCCAGCCCCAGCCCATAAAGCAGCAATAACTCGTCGTGACCGCTTTTTTCCAGAATCCGGCCCACAATGGGCCGCAACATGGGAAGGGCCAGCAGCAATAGCGCCCAGGGGGTGGGGTTTTTCACCCCGGCGTAGGCCAGAAGCCCCACCGCAACCAGGTCCTGGAGCACCAGAATGCCTACCGCCACACGCCCGTGAAAGGTGGATAGCTCCCGTCGGTCGTCCAGGAGCTTGACGGCCAGCACGGTGCTTGAGAAGGCCAGCCCGATTCCCACAAAAAGCGCCGCGCTCGGACTCAAGCCCAGGAGAAGGGTAAATAGGCCCACCAGCAGGGCAAATAACAGCAGGTGGATACCCCCCACGCCCAGCACCTCGAGGCGCACCAGGCTGCCAAAGCGGAGCTTGAGCCCAACCGTGAATAAGAGCAGCAATACCCCCACATCGGCCAGCTCGCCCAGCAGGGTGCTGTTCTGGTAGCCAAACCCCCAGAGTGCAAACCCGGCACCCAGATAGCCCACCAGGGGCGGCAGTCCGAAACGGCTTGCGAGTAGACCCAGAGCATAGGCCGCGCCAACCCACACCAACTCCATAACCCCATCATAGGGGCTCGAGCGGTTTTGCTAAGGTACATGGCGATAGCCAGGCCAGGCTGGCCGAAAAGCGGCTACCGCCTCGACTGCTCGAGGGTGTCACCACCCGCCTCAACTACAGGTTCTGTCCTGAGTGCGATGCTTGTCTGCAGCACTTCGCAAGGTACCCAGCATGGCGATAACGCCGTCCTGGGCATTGGTGGCAACCGTTTGCAACCTCTAACGTCTGGAATTCTTCTGGGCAAATACGCCAAACGGTGGCTGGCCGAGGCGCCGGGCGAGACGGGGCATCACCAGCAAATCACGGTTTTTCAGCCATAGCGCGTCTAGCAAGGCCTGAGATAGCTGGCCTGCATTGGCATAACGCCGCAGCGGTACCCGAATGGCCTGGCCCTGGGCGGCTATCAGCACCAGCTGGATGCCCCCACCTAAAATATCCCGGAGGCCATCCACAGCTTCTACTGGCGTCAGAGGGTGCTCCTCCCAGCGCCCAAAACTCCGGATGCGAAGGGTTTCGGGGGTGACCTCGAGGCCACTCAGCCAGCCCTCGTCCACCCCCAGAAAAACCATGTAAACCCCCAGTAACCCAAACAGGATGACCGACCAGAGTGGCTCGACACCCTGAAGCCAGGCTCCCAGGCTCAGTGCCAACAAAACCAGTCCCATCAAGATGATGCCCACAGCCAGGATGTAGGTTTGAGGACTGGGCCTCGAGGTCACTCGTGATTCAAGCATCGTTTGAAGTGTATCGGTAGATTCCAGGTGTGCCAACCTGCCAGAACCTAAACTGCACGAAAACCATTGCCCTGAATGCTAGCGTAAAGCAGACATGGCCGCCCGAAGAGGCGGCCACGGTTCTTTATGGACGAAGCTTTCTTGAAATCAGTTTGCTCAAAATATGCGAGAACGCTCTAGCGACGCTGGGCAACCTGGTTATTGAGCCCGGTGTTGCTGACTGTGGGGGGTTTGCTATCCGCACCACGCCGCCAGAACACCTTGTTCATGCTGCCGGTTACGGCAATGTTGCTGACCGTTTCAATGTTGACCGTATTACCCATTCCCTCGACCTGCACTTTGCGGCAGTAGCCCCGCAGGTTCACGGTCAGGTTGCTACCCTCGACCCTAACGCTCCGCCCCTGCCCGCAGTCCTGTGTGGAAGTAGAGCCAAAGCCCGTAACGTTGATGTCCGCATTGTTAGCTGGGGCTGGGGGCTTGGCCCCGGAGGTGCTGGCAGGGCTTGTGGGCCGTGCAGCCGGGAGCTGGCTGGGCTGGCCCTCAACCACCCGGTAAATCACATTCCCGGTGCCAGAGACTTCCTGGCTGGGCCGGCGGCCCTCCACACCATTGACAAACCGGCGGTAGCCGAGCCGATTGTTGACGCCGGTGATTTCTACCTTGGCTACCTCCTGTACCACCACGCGATTGCTATCGCCCATGATAGAGATGGAGCGGCAACGATCCGAGAATTCCACCACGTTGTTGGTGCCGGTCACCTCTACATCACGGTTTTTGCACTGTAGCAAAAGCCGAGCACCATCTCCCATAATCTCAATGCTGCTCTCGGTCTCGGTAACCTCTGCCAGGGCACTTGCCAACAACAAAATTACTACAGGGGCCAGACGCACAGGATTCATAGCAAACCTCCCTGCGCCAAAATATACGCAGGGGGGGTATTTGCTACCATTAGAAAGCGACTGTACAGGCTTTAGTTTCCCATGGCGTTTTCATGACACTTCTTGTCACATCGGGCAGACCCGCATAGTTCTGAAGGAGAGTCATTTCCAACCCCCTTTTCCGGCGACGCCCCAGGCGTAGCTACCAGCTTTACTGAGGTCATTTCTTGATTCCGCTGGCGGGGTGTCGCCACCTTCTCCAGTAAGGGGAGAATGAAAAGGGTTCAGGTTGATTTGGTATGAGAGCCGTTCCGCCGCCTGGTTGCTTGCTATCGGCGATAGACCATAAACTATCGGCTCTTTTTCATTTGCCCACACAGAAGTTCCGGAACACCCGGTCAATCACCTCTTCGGATACATCTTTACCCAGGATTTCGGCAAGGGCATCCAGGGCCATCTCGATGGAAACCCCGGCCAGGTCTTCGGGGGCATCCAGGGCCTCCTGTAAATGGGTTTCGGCCCGGCGCAGGGCCTCCACATGGCGCTCGTT
>CAZIXH010000280.1:0-4518 GCA_964543055.1 uncultured bacterium | reverse complement strand
CAGGCTGACCCCCGAAGAACGTGCCACGATTCTGGACTATCTGGCCACGCGTCTGGCGCCCGGAGCCGCTGCACCCACACCAAGCCAGCCTCAAGCCACCACCCCAACTGCGGGAGCCTCTGTCTACAACAACTGCATCGGGTGTCATCAGGCCAACGGCGCAGGTATTCCGGGGGCCTTCCCACCCCTGGCCGGGCACGTGCCCGAGATTCTGGCGGCCCAGGGCGGGCGTGAGTGGTTGATTCAGGTCATGCTCTACGGCCTGCAAGGCCAGATCAGCGTCAAGGGCGCTAGCTACAACGGGGTCATGCCGGGCTACGCCCAGCTCAGCAATGCGGAAATCGCGGCGGTACTCACCCACATTGCCACCCAGTGGGGCAATGCGCTGCCCTCCGGCCAGGCTGCCTTTACCGAGGCTGAGGTGCAGGCCCAGCGGGGCAAAAACCTGAGCGTGCAACAGGTGCTGGCGGCGCGTCAACAGCTTGGCTTGCGATGAACACGGTTTTATCCCTTCACGCCGGGCAGGGCAACACCCTGCCCAAACCCCCCATCCCTCGAGCAGTGCTGGTGGCCGGCAAAGGCGTAGAAGGGGATCGGCATTTCGGCAAGCACCCCGACCGTGCGGTGCTGATTGCAGGGCGTGCAACCTACGGCCTGGCGGCTCGAGCGGGCATTCTGCTACCCAATGGAGCGCTGGGCGAGAACCTTCTGGTGGACTTTGACCCCCACCGGTTGGAGGCTGGGGCCCACCTTCAGATCGGAACGGTGTTGCTGGAACTGACCACCGTCTGCACAGTATGCAGTTCCCTCTCGGTGTTCGACCTGCACTTGCCCAAGGTGCTTCTGGGTCGGCGCGGCCTGTACGCCAGGGTGCTCGAGGGTGGAGTGGTTCAGGTCGGCGATGCGGTGCAGGTTCTCTCAACGCAAACTGCATAGGGTGGTTCAGGAAACCACCTCCGGCTGGTGGTGACGTCGTCGGAGAGGTGGGCAGCCGCCCTTCTCTTTCGTCGGAATCAAACCGCAAACCACGCCGCAAGCGCAGTTTTCGGGGTAGGCTGAACACATGCGAATCCTTTCAGCGGAGGAAACCGCTGCACTTCTTCCCTACCCCGCGCTGGCCGAATCTATTGCGCGGGTGCTGGCCGACCATGCCAGGGGTCAGATAACCGCTCCCGAACGCCTGGTGGTGCCGCTGGCGGGCAGCGCAACCCTGTTGCTGATGCCCGCTGCCGACCCTTCCATTACCGTGACCAAACTGGTAACGGTGCACCCCCAGCAACACCCTAGCGTACGGGCCGAGGTCTGGGTAATGCGTACCAAAACCGGCGAACGCCTGGCCTTGCTGGAGGGGTCGGTGGTGACAGCCCGTCGCACGGCTGCGGTGTCGTTGCTGGCGGCCCAAACCCTGGCCCCCAACCCCACTGGCCCGCTCCTCATCATTGGAGCGGGCACCCAGGGCAGAAGCCACCTGGAAGCATTCCAGGAGGGCCTGGGAACCGACAAGGTGTATGTCTATTCGCGCAGCTTCGAACACGCTGAAGCGCTGGCCTCTTATGCCCGCCAGCGCCGCATGCTGGCCCAGGCCATCCCGGCGTTCGAGCCTGCCCTAGACGAAGCCAGCCTGATTGTCTGCGCCACCACCAGCCAGACCCCACTGTTATTCAAGGCTCCCCCCGATGCCTTTATCGCTGCGGTGGGGGCTTACCGGCCCGATATGGCCGAGGTTGCGCCGGAAGTGGTACACCAGGCACAGCTTTTTGTGGACACGCTCGAGGGTGCGCACTCGGAAGCGGGCGATTTGCTACAGGCCCAGGTAGATTGGAGTCAGGTGCAGTCGCTGGAATCAGCGCTGCTACAAGCCAGACCGAAGGCTGGCATCGTGCTATTCAAGAGTGTGGGACATGCGCTTTGGGACCTGGCAGCTGCCCGTTTGGCGGCCCAGCAGCTTGGTTAGTGACCTCGGCGCTGTCGCGCTACCCGTAGCACCCAGATTAACCCCAGTCCCAGCAAGCCCATCTGAATGGCTATTCCTAAAGGAGTGCGAACATCTATTGCCAAAACATTGAGTAGGAGGGTGCCGAAGAGCAGTACCAGCAGGCCCATCATGGCTGCCCACAACACCAGCCAGGGTTTCATACCTCTACAGTAGTGGATGGGTCGGTTCGCTGGCAATTACAGACTCGCTGAAGACCGGCCACCAGTCCACAATCTGCCCCTCGCGTACTGCCATCAAATGTAGTGCTTCTCCTAAGTGAGACCACCTAGTGTGGCCAGCACCTGAGTGCGGTGGGTCGCCCTGAAGGTATGGGCAGGGTGGAGCGCTTTCACCGCAGCTTGAAGGAGGAGTTTGCAGTTTGAGGAGGTGGAGAGTCTGGAAGAGCTACAGCACCTGGCAGTGCGGTATCGTCGCTTCTACAACACCCACCGGCCTCATCAGGCTCTGGGGTACAAGACACCGCTGGAAGGGATCGAGGAAACCAAAAAAGTGGTAACGTTTTCGTGAAGCACCACTCCTGAGGGTGATTCTGGTTGTTGAACCCAGTATCAAGCTTTGGGCACTGCTGGCAGAAGGCACTGTAAAAGTGGCAGCGAGTATTGTACTCCAGACAACGTAAGGAAGAGAGCCCATATCCGGGCTATCTGCGGTATTGTCATCGGCATGGGAATCGGCACGATGCCCCCAATACACCGGAGCACCCATGATTGACCTGGTGATTTTTGGTGCGAGCGGCGACCTGGCTGCGCGAAAGCTCTTTCCAGCGCTATACCAGCTCGAGTACTGCCACTACCTGCCCGACGAACTGCGTATCGTGGGGGTGGGGCGTAAAACCTGGAGTGAGGCCGAGTTTACCGACCACGCCCGCAAAAGCCTCGAGCAATTTGAGGGCAACCTCGAGCCCGACTCCCTGGAACGTCTGCTGGCACGCCTGAGCTACAAGGCCATGGACTTCTCCCCCGAGAGCTTTCAGGCCCTTGCCCAAGACATTTCCGAATCCAGCCTGTTCTACCTCTCGCTGCCCCCCGACGCCTTCCCACTTATCGCAACCGGGCTGGGCCAGGCCGGACTCGCCAGGGAGAACAGGGGCTTTCGCCGTCTGGTGATCGAAAAACCCTTCGGCCACAATTTGCAAAGTGCCCTGGCCTTGCAACACACCCTTACCCAGCACTGGGACGAGAGCCAGATTTTGCGCATTGACCACTTTCTGGGCAAGGGAACGGTGCAAAACATTCTGGTTTTTCGCTTTGCCAACAGTTGGCTCGAGCCCCTCTGGAACGCCCAGCACATCGCCCAGGTGCAGATTACGGCTGCGGAGTCCATTGGCATTGAGGGCCGCGGGGCCTTCTACGACAAGGTCGGGGCGGTGCGCGACATGGTACAAAACCATATGATGCAGCTCCTGACCTTCTCGGCACTGGAGCCACCTCCTCGCCTCGAGGCCGACCTCCTCCGCAACGAGAAAAACAAGGTACTGCGCTCGGCACGACCCTTGAGTCCAGGCGATATGGTGCGTGGACAATACCAGAGCTACTCCAGCGAAGCTGGAATACCCACCAGTCACACCGAGACCTTTGCGGCCTTGAGGCTCTATCTGGACAACTGGCGTTGGAAAGGGGTTCCGTTCTACTTGCGTACCGGCAAAGCCCTCACCCGGAAACTCACCACCATCGCTGTACAGTTCCGCGACCCCCCCACTCAGCTTTTTACCGACACCACCTTTACCCCCGGTTCGGGCTGGGTGGTGTTGGAGTTGCAGCCCAACGAGTCCATGCATCTGGAAGTCCAGGTCAAAACCCCCGGTTTGCAGTTTGCCTCGCGCCCGGTGATACTCTCGACACCGCAGAATGGTCAAACCAGCCCACACGAGCTTTCGGCCTATGCCACCCTGATTCTGGACGCCCTCAAGGGGGATCGTAGCTTGTTTATCCGCTTCGACGAGGTGGAGTGGGCCTGGCGGCTCCTGGAACCCGTGCTGGACAACCAGCAACCCCCCGAAGTTTACTCACCAGGCTCCGACGGCCCTTCTGGGCAGCACTATCTGATGGAAGACCCCCACCGCTGGCGGAGTTTGTAGGTAGCCTTGCAGCCCCGCCGGATAGTTCAAAGTCGCTATACTGAAACCATGCCCTGCTCGGGCCCCAGTGCCCACCCAGATGAGTTTTGCGGAGTACCTCGAGTCCGCGAGTGCGGGCACTAGTGCACTGGTAACTTGTTTCACGGTACATTTTAGATACGCTGATTGCCCAAGATTGCGACGTGCGGTTCATTGGGGGAAACTTAGCACATAGCGCAATCTTTGTTACCAGACCACTAAAGACCTGCTCGAGAAGCTGTAGGCATGAACTACCTCATCCGGACCTTCACTGACACCGAAACTGTGGCCCATTCCTTGGCCCAACTCCTGGCCGAACGTCTCTCGGAAGGGGGGCGGGCGGGGTGGGCTGGCGGAACAAGGGCCTTGCGGGACTACCCGCGTGAGGTGAGGGCGGATATCTTGTGGAGCCGGGGTCAGTTGGTGG
>CAZIXH010000279.1:0-6387 GCA_964543055.1 uncultured bacterium | reverse complement strand
GCCTGGGCCTCCAGGAGCAAGGGCTCCAGCGGCTGGCCGAGTTGGCGAGTGGCCTCGAGGCGCACCGCCAGGTTCAGGGCTTGCAGGGCCCCGCTGGGGTAGCGGGTCTGGGCCAGGGCCAGGGCTTTTTCGGGCTCTTTCTGGCGGTTGGCCAGCAGGCCCAGGTAACAGGAGACCGTAGCCTGGGCTTCGGGCAGGCTCGGGGGCTCTGCCTGAAGTGGCTCGAGCAGAGCCTGAGCGGCGGGCAAGCGGCCTTCCAGCAGGTAGAGCAAGGCCTGGGTGGTGCGAAGCTGGGGGGACTCGGGTTGGAGCTGCTCCAGGGCTGCGCAAACCTCCCAGGCCTGGGGCAAGGCCCCCAGATAGCCCAGCCAGGTGGCCTGGAGGGCCCGCAGGCTCACCTGCTGGTCGCGCTCACCCAGGGCATCGGCCATGGCGATGGCCGCCAGCAACGCACGGAAGGCGGCTCCCAGGTGGCCCGAAAGGTACTCCACCTCGGCCAGGCGGCGCTTGAGGGTGCTCTGGGTACGGGGGTGGGCGTTTTTGAAACGGGTCTCGGCTTCCAGCAGGCGGGCACGGGCTTCGGGCAGGGCTCCGGCCTCGAGCTGCACCCGCAGCAGGTTGGTCAGGAAGGCGAAGGCCAGGGTTTCGTCCTGGAGCCGGTAGGCCACCTCGAGGGCCTGGCCCAGGGTCTGCCCGGCCTGTTCGGTCTGGTTGCAGGCCAGTTCCAGCCGGGCTCGCGCATTGAGGGCCAGGGCGTGGTCGCGCTGCCAGGGCTGGGTGAGCCGCAGGGCCTGCTCCACCTGCTGCCGGGCCTGCTCGGTCTGGCCCTGTTGTAGCAGGGGATAGGCCAGGTCTATAGAGAGGGTTGGTATCAGTTCGAAGGCGTACTGCCGGGCTTCCTGGAGGCCTTGCTCGAGGTGCCGGATGGCCCCCGCAGAATCTCCCAGCCGAAACAGCGACGAACCCGAAAGCCGCAGCGCCAGCACCCGGCTGGGGCCGTCGGGGGCGCGCTCCAGGGCAGCCTGGGCTTTGTCCCTGGCCTGCTCGTAGCGCCCCTGGTGAAACAGGAGGCGGGCCCAGGCCACGTCCAGTTCAGCCTGTTCGCTGCTGGAGCGGGCGGTGCCGTCCAGCCGTTTCAGTTGCTGTTGGGCTTGGGTATAGTCCAGCTGGTTCTGATACAGGTTGGCCAGGGCCAGGTGCACACCAAAGGCTTCGGGGAGGCTGAGGCCCAGTTCCAGGGCTCGCCGGTACTGTGCAAGGGCCTCGGGGTGAGCGTACACCCGTTCGGCGGTCTGGGCGGCCCGGATGCGCCAGCGGATGGCCTCCTGGGGCTCCTGGGCTTGCTCGAGGTGCTCGGCAATCTGGGCGGCAGGCCCGTCCAGGCGTTCCAGGCTAGCCGCCAGTTTGCGGTGCAAGAGGCGTTTGCGCTCGGGGGAAAGGGCCTCCCGCAGCGACTCGGCAAAGAGGTCATGGGCGAACCGGTAGCCGTGGGGACTGGACTCCAGGATGGCCGCTTCGAGGGTTTGCTCGAGGGCTTCTACGGCCTCCCACTCGGAGAGCGCAGTAGCCCCGCCCAGCGTTGCCAGGCTGAACCCATCTGTGGCCAGACAGGCAGCCTCCAGCAGCCGCCGGGCACCTTCACCCAGGTTTTCCACCCGGCGCAGCACGGCCTCTCGAACGCTTTTGGGGATGGGCAACTCCCGATAATCGCTGGTTTCCTGGTCAAACGGCGTTTCCCAGCCGCCCTCCTGATTGATGCGTAGCAGCCCCGACTCGAACAGGGTTTTGAGGGTTTCCAGCAGGAAAAAGGGATTGCCTGCGGTAGCCCGGTACAGCCTCTGGGTAAAGATCTGGCCCTCGGGGGAACCCGACATCCGCCGCACCAGCTCGAGCATCTGCGGCGCTGAGAGGGGTTTGAGCTCGAGTTCCAGGCCAGGGCCCAGGGCGTGTAGCTGTCGGAGCAAGCGCTCTGCCTCTGGGCCAAGCTCGCCTCTGCGATACGCCCCCAGAAACCGATATGCCCGACCCCGCTCGTGCAGCCGCTGGAGCGCAAACATGAGCAACTCCAGGCTTTGCAGGTCGAAGTACTGGAGGTCGTCGAACACCAAACCGCCTTTGTCCGGGAGGGCGCTTTCCAGAAAGACCACATAGGCTTCGTACAGGCGCAGGCGCTCGTCCTGGGCCCGCAAGGGTGAGGGAGGGGTGTCCTCCAGCTCCGGCACCAGCCGGGCCAGCTCGAGGCGTACCCAGGGCGCCAGCCCAGGGTTTGGCTGGGTTTGCCACTGTTCGCGGATGGCTCGGCTCAGGGTAGCAAAAGGCAGGCTGGCATCGGTGGGGCGGCCCTGGTGAAGCAGGGGCCGTCCCTGGTGCAGCATGAACTCGCGCAGTAAGCGGGTCTTGCCCACCCCCGCCAGGCCACCGAGCAGCACCCACTGCCCATCGGCCCAGGCGCTCTCCATCTGCTGCCAGACCTGTTCGCGCCCTACCAGCGGGGCAGTCAGGGGCAGGACAGAGCCTGCGGGCTGCACGGCAAGGGGCCTGGTTTCCACCGACCGTGCGCTGCGAATCTGTTCGGCCAGGTGCAGGGTCTCGGGTAAGGGCTCGAGGCCCAGTTCCTGCCTCAGGGTTCCCCTGAACTGTTCGAAGCGCTCCAGCGCCGCCTCGCGCTCTCCCAGCAGATAATAAAGCCGCATCACCTCGCGATGGTGGCGCTCTTGCAGGTTGTCCTGGGCCAGCAGTTGCAGATGAATCTCCAGCGCCCCCCGCCAGTCTCCCCGGGTCTCGAGGTTCTCGGCCTGGTACAGGAGGGTTCGTTGCCACAGGCGGCCCAGTTCCTCACGCTCTTGTTCCAGCCACTCGCCGAACCCGTCTGCTCCGGGCAGCTCGAGCGCTTCCAGCAAAGCGCCCCGGTACAGGTTGAGGGCCTCTTCATAATGCGCCTGCTCCACCAGCGCCCGAAACCGGGCTACATCGGTTTGCACAGGGCTCACCAAACCGACTTCGCTGCTGCCTACCTGCACACAGTCTTTGAGCGGGGTCTCGCGCAAGCGGAAGAGTTCCCGGCGCAGGTTTCGCCGCGCACTTTCCTCGTCGTTTTCACTCCAGAACAACCCGGCCAGTTTGCTGCGGGGAGTGGGGCCCTCGAGGGCCAGATAAGCCACCAGTCCCAAAAGCTTTTTGGTAGGCAGGGTGATACCCTGTCCCCCCAACCACACGCTGGGCGAGCCCAGCAGATGCAGCACAAGCTCGGATGGTTGGGGTAAGGTCTCCGGCATGGCTCATCCAGTGGGGGGTAGGGAAAGGTTCTTGTTCATCACAACTAGCGGGGTTAGTTGGTTGCTGGTGAACAATGTGCGTGGTGAGCTGCAAATGAGCTGCCCAAACCGCTTTACTTGGGGAATCGCCCCTGCCGCACCACCTCGGCCAGCACCTCCGGCAACTCCCAGGCGGCCAGATCGAAAGTAACCTGGCCGTAATCGTAGGGCAGCTTGAGAAAGCGGTGATGAATTTCGCCGTGGATGTCGTCTTCCAGAATGAGCACATCGGCGCCAGGCTCACCCCCCAGGCTCAAGCCCACCGAGCCAGGGTCGTAGACCACCCCTTTGTGTACCACTCGGCGAAAGGGGATGTGCTTGCCCGCAACCACCGCATAACGCGAGCGGATGCTTTCCAGCATTTTCAAAATTTCTGCTGGGTGCGCGTCATTGAGATCAATTTTGTTTTCAGGGTCTTCCGGGGAGCCGTGAAACACCATCAGGCGGCCCCCAGGGGTGTCGTAACGGTGGCGCGAACGCAGGTGGCGCAAAAAGTGCATCTCGCGGGGGCCTAGTTGTTCGCGGGTCCAGGCGATGGTGGTCTCGGCAATGCCTTCGCGGGCCGGGGAGGGGAGAGCATAGGCCACCCGGAGGTCGGCGGCGCCCGGAACGCAGGGGATGCCTTCCTTATCGAGCTTGCGGATTACCTGGCGCGGATGAGGGCCATAACCCACCAGATCCCCCACTGCCAGCACCTGATCAATGCCCTCTTTGCGTAGAGCCTCCAGTACCGCTTCAAGTGCTGGCAGGTTGGCATGAATTTCCGCAATAATTCCTAGGCGCATGGCTGCTTCATTTTGCCATGAAAAAGTCAAAGAGAGGGCTCATATGGCCCTGATGGGCCGGGGGTGTTGTCCGGCTGAATGTTCAGGTGTTTTTCAACCTGGCAGCGTATGCTTTAGCGGTGCAGTTCTGGCTTCCCCTTCTTTTGGGTGTAGCGCTGGCGCTCTGCCTGCCGCCTACGCCGCTGGGCTTCCTGGCCCCGCTGCCCCTGATCTGGCTTCTGACGCGGGGGGGCTTTCGCTTTGGCTTGCTGGCCGGAATTGGCTTCTGGGCGGTGCATCTGGTCTGGCTACCGCTTAGTTTTGTGGTGCTATTTGAAACACCCTGGGGAGCGGTGCCCTATCTGCCACTGGTCTTGATCAAGGCTGCCTTCTGGGGGGTTGTGTTTGGCCTGACCCGGGACAAACCCCTCGCCCGTGCTGGGCTGTGGGTGGTGCAAGAATACCTCACCTCCCTGGGGGAAGTCGCTTTTCCATGGGGCTTTTTGGGCTATGCGCTGGTAGAGGCACCTGGGCGGGTTTTTGCCAGCCTAGGCGGTGTCTACCTGCTTTCGCTTTTGGTGTTGGGTGTGGCGCTCGGTCTGTACTTTGCCGGAAGGCGCGTAGCGCAGGAGCGAGTGGTTTTTTCCGCTCACAGCCTGGGGTTAATGGGCATTTTGTTGTTTTGGGTAGGGTTGTGGATCCTGCCGCTACCCCCTGCCCAGGGGAACCTGGCCGCCCTGCTGGTGCAGGGCAACATCAACCCCTTGCGAAAACTCGAGGGCCTCTCTGCCGAACAAACCTACCTGGAACTCACCCTCAAGGGTCTGCAAGCCCATCCCGAGGCCCAGGTTGTAGTTTGGCCCGAGACAGCGGTCGCGAGCTTTTCCCCCCAGTTGCCGGCTTTGCTGGGTAGCCGGGAGCTTTTGAGCGGCCTCGAGACCGGCTTCACCAACCGGGCGGTACGGGTAGTGGCGGGGCAGATCACCCACTTCTACGACAAAAACCGGCTGGTACCTTTCGGCGAAAACTTTCCCTGGAGCGAGGCTCTGCGTCCGGTGTATCGGTTCTTCTTCCGGGCTTTCGGATTCGATGGTGACCTGGGCAGCCGCACGCCTGGAACGGCCTACTCACCCCTGGACAAATATGGCGCATTTATTTGCTACGAATCGGTCTTCCCATCGGTGGCGCGGAGGCTGGTTTTGAACGGTGCAGAGGTTTTGGAACTCGGCTCCAACGATGCCTGGTATGGCCCTAGTTTTGGGGGCTTGCAGCACTTCCAGATGGGTCGCCTGCGGGCGGTGGAAACCGGGCGCTGGCTGCTTAGGGCCGGCAACGATGGCGTAACCGCCATCATTGACCCCTATGGCCGGGTTACGGCCCGTATTCCCCAGCGTCAGGAGGGCTTTCTGGCAGGGCAGTTTACCCTGTTGCAGAGCCGGACGCTGTATGTGCGCTGGGGAGATTGGGCGGTGGTGCTGGCGGGAGCGCTGGGGGTGCTCGGCTTGCGAATCCGCGCAAAAGGCACTATAGTTTAGTCTTGCTGGCGAATAGGCCAGAACTTTTGCCTGCGTGCCGGGATGGCGGAATTGGTAGACGCACCCGACTCAAAATCGGACGGTTAACAGCCGTGTGGGTTCGAGTCCCATTCCCGGCACCAACAAGCGCCCCTGGAGGCTCAGCGTGGAGATACTGCAAAACATCTTGATTTTTCTGTACATCGCCGTGGCCGGATTTCTGGTCTACCTGGTGCTATCGCAAGAACCCAAACAAGGGGCAGGCGATATGTTCGGTGGTTCGACCGACCTCTTCAGTACCCGTGGCGTAACGGGCGGTCTCTACCGCATCACCGTGGTTCTGGGTGCCATCTTTGTGATTCTGGCCTTTTCGTTCCGGTTTTTTAACCGCTAAGCGGTTGGTTAATTCCCTCACCTAAAAGTACCCTCCATCCGTGCTGGAGGGTGTTTTGTTGTGAGAGCGGCGGAATATCGGTGTAAGCCCATCCACCGTTTGGTGGATGTATTCCAAGTACGAATTCACCCACAAGCCCTTGACAGCCGCATGAAGGCTTTATAGCTTTGTACCAAGTCCATCTTGCCCAGGTTCTTCCCCTAAAACCGGGAAGGTGGAGAACTGTTCAGAATCAGGAGGCATGAAATGAAGAAACTGTTGGTCTTAGGAATGCTCGCCCTGGCGGGGTTGGCGATGGCCCAGCCCAAGGTGTTCAAGGGCACCGAGCCGGGTCGCGCTGGTGGTGCGTACCGTATCACCGCCATCTCCGACCCGCGCACCTGGAACCCCTTTGTGGCCCG
>CAZIXH010000278.1:0-3356 GCA_964543055.1 uncultured bacterium | reverse complement strand
CCCCATCCCCCACCACAATGGGCCCCAAAACCACCGCATGGGCTCCCAGCAACACCCCATTCCCTATGGTGGGGTGGCGCTTTTCCCGGGTAAAACCCGTACCCCCCAGCGTCACGCCGTGGTAGATCATCACATCGTCGCCCACTTCGGCGGTCTCGCCAATTACAATGCCCATGCCGTGGTCAATGACCACCCGGCGGCCAATCCGAGCGCCGGGATGGATCTCGACCCCCGTGAGCATGCGGGTCAGGTGGGCCAGAACGCGGGCTAGAAATTTGAAATTGGCCTGCCAGAGCCAGTGGTTGAGCCGGTGCATCCACAAAGCATGCATTCCGGGGCTAAATAGAACAGCCTCGAGCGCACCCCGGGCAGCAGGGTCTCGCTCGAGCACTGCCTGTACATCCTCTTTCAAGCGTTCGATTACGGGTAGCATGGTGCAGAACCGCAACCGACATTTTGCAAGCGAGGGTCGGCCCGGCAAATCCTCCCAAACAGTCCAAGAGTAGCCCACGTCCGAACCAGAAGCTGTGAGCCGGTTACCTATTTCACCAAAACACTTCACTTCGCACGGTTCTGCTCTCGAATGGAGTCAAGCTGCTCACTAGCAAAACCAGTCTCCGTGAGCATAGCCAGAATCATGTCGCTCTTGCCTTCAATATAGGCGTCTATGTTGTAGGTATGTTCTTTTGCCAGGCGCTTTTTGAGCGCACTGTAGGCCTGTATGGCCTCAGGGTGAGCCCGCAGATAGTCCCGTAGGGCCAAATGATTACGCAGGCTTGCGCTATTTTGCAAGCATACATAAAGATGATGCGGCGGTAAGTGGGCTGGTTGTTGAAAAGCCTCGCGGCCCTCAATGCCCAGATTACCCCGATGTGCGTAACCCAGAACCGCCAATCGCTCAATGGCCAGAGCAACATCGGCTTCAGTAGCCACCACCACGTCCATATCGATGATGGGTTTGGCAGCCAATCCCGGTACCGAGGTGCTGCCCACATGCTCAATTCCCAGGGCAAAATCCTGAACAGCTTTCCAAACCAGGGCCCGAAGCCGCTGAAAAACTTCGGGCCAGGTGGGGTCGTAGTCCACCACCACGATGGGTTGGGGCATGCTCAAGCTTCCACCGAGACGTTCTCGAGGTTCAGGTTGGTGTACACATTCTGCACGTCGTCAAGTTCTTCCAGCGCTTCTACCATGCGCAGCACCTTTTCGGCCTCTTCCTGGCTCAAGCTCATGGTGTTTTGGGGCACCATGGTTATTTCGGTATCCTCCGGCTTGAAGCCTTTGGCCTTGAGGGCATTGGCGACCGCATAGACCTCCTGAGGGTCGGTGTAGATTTCCAGGCCCCCTTCGCTTTCTTGCAAGTCCAGCGCACCCGCCTCGATGGCCGCTTCCTGGGCTGCTTCGGTGTTGGGCTCAACCCAGATATAACCCCGGCGGTCAAACTGCCACGAAACCGACCCCGTAGCCCCCAGGCTCCCCCCATGCTTGGTGAAAATGTGGCGCACTTCCGAGGCCGTGCGATTACGGTTGTCCGAGAGCGCGTTCACGATAATTGCCACCCCTCCCGGTGCATACCCCTCGTAGACCACTTCCTCGTAGTGACTGCCCTCGTCATCACCACCAGCCAGACGCTTCAAAAGGCGCTCGATGTTGTCGTTTGGAACATCTGAGTTTTTGGCAGCCTCGATCAAGTTGCGCAGGTTGACATTGGCCGCAGGGTCGGCGCTACCCCCTGCGCGTGCAGCAGCCGCAATGAGGCGGAGGTACTTGCTCACCACCTTGCCTTTCTTGAGGTCGTTGGCAGCTTTTTTTCGCTTAATTTGTGCCCATTTGCTATGACCGGCCATAAATCACCGTTCCTTAGTATACGAGAGATGCAAGGGGCCCTGCTTACCCAGGCCAGCCCCCGCACCGCGCACGTTCCAGACAGCCTATTCTAGCGCTTAGACTCAGACCAAACCCTGCCGTGCTCTATAATGGCGGTCATGCGTCGCGTTGTTGTCACGGGCCTTGGCCCTGTAGCCCCCAACGGCATCGGAGCCGAAGCCTTCCACAAAGCCCAGCTTGCCGGAAAGTCGGGCATCCGGCGAATCACCCAGTTCGATGCCTCGAGCTACCCCGTCCAGATTGCGGGTGAGGTAGACATTAACCCCGAAGAGTACATTGACAAGCGGGAGCTTCGTCGCCTCGACCGCTTCACCCAACTGGCCCTGATTGCCGGGCATCTGGCCTTGCAGGATTCGGGGTTAGAACTCGAAAAAGAAGACCGCACCCGTATCGGTACCCTGATCGGCACCGGCATCGGGGGCATGATTACCTGGCAGGAGCAGAGCAAGGTGCTCTTCGAGAAAGGCGGCACCCGTCTCTCCCCTTTCTTCATCCCCATGATGATCGCCAACATGGCCTCGGGCCAACTGGCCATGAAATATGGCTTCATGGGACCCTCCTCCACGGTGGTGACGGCCTGTGCGACGGGTTCGGATGCACTTGGCAACGCCTTCCGGGTCATTCAACTGGGGGAGGCCGACATCATGTTCACCGGCGGCACCGAAGCGGTGGTGACCGAGATGGCCATCGGGAGCTTTGGGGTCATGCGGGCGCTTTCGACCCGCAACCACGAGCCCGAGAAGGCCAGCCGCCCCTTCACCCAAAGCCGCGATGGTTTTGTGCTAAGCGAGGGGGCGGCAGTCCTGGTGCTGGAAGAGTATGAGCGGGCCAGGGCCCGGGGCGCCAAAATATATGCCGAGCTGGTAGGGTTTGGTCGCAGTGCCGACGCCCACCACATCACCGAGCCGCACCCCGAGGGCGCTGGTGCGGCCCTGGCCATGCGGGCGGCCCTGAAGGATGCCAAAATTGGCCCCGAACAGGTGGGCTACATCAATGCCCACGGCACCTCCACGCCTGTGGGCGACAAGGCTGAGACCCTGGCCATCAAGAAGGTCTTTGGCGAGCACGCCTACAAGCTATCGGTCTCGTCCACCAAGAGCATGATTGGGCACCTGCTGGGAGCGGCGGGGGCCATCGAGGCCATTGCCAGCATTCAGGCCCTGGTGAGCGGGGTTCTACCCCCCACCATCAACCTGGACGACCCCGACCCCGAGCTTGACCTGGATTACGTGCCCAATACCCCTAAGGAAAAACAGGTGGAGTACGCCCTCTCGAACTCTTTTGCCTTTGGGGGCATGAATGCCACGCTACTGTTCAAGCGGGTTTGATCCACTATTTACTACAGAGTCGTATAAATGCTTATACAGATTACAGATATAAAGGCAACGTCACGGCCCTAGCTGCGCTGCGTGATGAAAGCCGAATCTGATGGCTTGTTGTCCCTCCCCTACGGCGTAGGGGAGGTCAGG
>CAZIXH010000277.1:0-4110 GCA_964543055.1 uncultured bacterium | reverse complement strand
GGCTGGCGCTTCTGGGGCTTGCTCAACGGTTTTGGGGCGCTCGATCACCTGGGTGGGTTCAGATTTGGCTTTGAGTACGTGGCCTTTGAGCGACTCCAAAAAGAGTTTCAACTCGTCTTTTTGGAAGGCAATCGGGGCAATTTCCATCATGGTGCCCTGTTCGCCCACCACATCCACATTGCCGGTCTGTTTGTTGACGCCAATGCGCTTGATGTGAGAGAGCCGTGCACTTTGCTGGGTGTGGTCATCCAGGTAAAACAGTTCTCGGCTGGTCAGTGCGAGAAGACCTCCAGGGCCTTCGAGCCGAGCAATAATATCGGCCTGGGTCAGTTCTGAAAGACGCGCTTCATATTTGCCCATGATGATCAGTTTACAACATACGCAGGACAGTCCGCTTGCATCCATCACGTAAAATCGGGCAAAGGGCGGTATAATCGTGGCTCCCAGACATGAAAGTTGTCCGAAAGAGATGAAAAACTCTGCACAGCAAGGAGAAATCCAATGAAATTTTCTAACTCACTCCTCCTTGGTCACCGCGGCGCTCCCCGCCAGGCCAGGGAAAATACCCTCGAGTCCTTCCGGCTGGCCCTGGAAGCGGGCCTGGACGGCCTCGAGCTCGACCTGCACCGCACCCGCGATGGCGTTCTGGCGGTTTACCACGATTTCGAGCTGGACGGGCAGCCCATCGCCGAGACGGACTGGTCGGCTTTACAGCAGCAGGCACCCTGGATGCCCCGCCTGGAGCAGATCCTGGAGCTGGCCGAGCAATTTCCCCAGGCCCGGCTCAACCTCGAGCTCAAGAGCCTGCCAGGCCCCTCGGATGGCCGCGAGGCCGCGCTGGCTCAGGCCCTGCAGGCCTGGCCAGAGCGAGAACGGGCCTGGATCAGCAGCTTCGATCCCCTGGCCCTGATTCGCCTGCACCGGCTGAAGGTAGATGTTCCGCTGGCCTTGCTGTATGCCGAGCCCGAGATGGAAGAACTGGTGCCCTGTTTGCCGGTGCAGGGCGTGCACCCCCATTTTGGTCTCCTGAACGAGGCCCGAGTGGCTGCCCTCAAGGCCCGTGGCCTGTTTGTGGCCACCTGGACGGTCAACCAGGCCGCCGTTGTGCGCGAGCTCCTGGCGTGGGGTGTGGACGGCGTCATCGGCGACC
Organism: uncultured bacterium; assembly: GCA_964543055.1. GTDB lineage: Bacteria > Deinococcota > Deinococci > Deinococcales > Thermaceae > Meiothermus. The sequence goes on along the minus strand of CAZIXH010000277.1, from coordinate 2,960 downwards.
TGCCCACAGAGCTCCTGGCAGGCGGTCGCTAAATTGCACAACCCTACTCGGCATTCTGCGCTAGGCTTGAGCCATGCAAGGGATGCGTTTCAAACTCATTGCCGCTGCGGACCCGGACATGTTCCAGGATCGGCTCAACCGTTTTGTGGAGAGCCTGCCTCAGGATGCGCTGATTGTGGATATCAAGTTTTCCACCTCCTCGACCAGCGGCGCACAGACCATGTACGCCGCTTTGGTGCAATACAAGTCGGTTGAAGAGTGGACGGAGTAGGGAAGTCCGCAGCCGCAGTGCTAGGCGATTTGCAGGGCCTGCTCGATGCGCTCGAGGGCTAGCGGGATGTCCTCGTCGTGCAGGTCGCGGTGGGTGACGAAGCGCACTCGGTTGGCGGCCATCGGATTAACCAGTACCCCCAGCTCGCGCAGGCGCTCGGCAAAAGCGGGGGCTTGCGGAACCTGGGCATACACCATATTGGTCTGCACCGCTTGCATGTCCACCTCCAGGTGCAGGCGCAGCAGCCCTTCCGCCAGGGCGCGGGCCATCTGGTGGTCTTTGGCCAGGTGTTTGGGGCCTTCGGTCAAGGCAATGAGGCCTGCTGCCGCCAGCACCCCGGCCTGCCGCATCCCGCCCCCCAGCATCTTGCGGTAGCGCCAGGCTTCTGCCCGAAGTTCTTTGGGCATCAGCAAGAGGGAGCCCACCGGGGCCCCCAATCCTTTGGACAAACAGATCGAGACCGTACGGAAGCCCCGGGCCAACTCGATTGGGGTGGTATGCAGGGCGGTGACGGCATTGAAAAAACGTGCTCCATCGAGATGGATGGGCAAGAGGGCTTCCTGGGCGACCTGCTGGATGGTTCGCTGGGCCTCCAGCGGCACCACCGTACCCCCGGCGGTGTTGTGGGTGTTCTCCAGGGAGATGAGACCGGTGGGGGCCTGGTGCACCGAGGTGTGGATGGCGGCCCGCACGGCCTCGGGGTCGGGTACGCCGTAAGGGGCTTCCACAATCCGGATGGTTCCGCCCGAGAGCACCGCGAGCGAACCGGGCTCGTATTCATAAATGTGCGCGCCTTTGGGAGCAATCACCTCCTGGCCGCGCTTCAGGTGCAGCATCAGGGCTACCTGGTTGGTCATGGTGCCGCTGGGCATGAAGAGGGCGGCCTCGAGGCCCAGCATCTCCGCGGCCAGGGCCTCCAGGCGGTTTACGGTGGGGTCTTCGGCGTACACATCGTCGCCGACCTCGGCCTCGGCCATGGCCTTGCGCATGGCGGGGGTGGGTCGGGTTACGGTGTCGGAGCGGAGGTCAATCACGCGCATAGGCTCTATGCTACTCCTGATGGCTCGCATTCCCTACCAACCCCCCGACCTCGATGAACCCCGTTCCGTTGTGGAAGCTATCCGGCAGCGTCGCGGGGGCCGACTCCTCAACCTGGATCGAATGCTCCTGCACAGCCCCCCCTATGCCCTGGGCTGGAACCGTTTTATGGGCGCGGTGCGAAGCGAGCTTGGCCTCTCGCCCAGGTTGCGAGAGCTGGCCATTTGTGGGGTGGCCGTATTGAACGGGGCCGAATACGAATATCAGCATCACGCCCCGTTGTTCCTGCAAGCAGGGGGCACCTCAGCCCAGCTGGCGGCCCTGAGCAACTGGGAGCAAGCCACCGAAGACAACACGCTCTTTGACCCACAGGAAAGGGCTACGCTCCGGCTCACGTTTGAGATGACCCGGAACGTGCGGGTGGACGACGAAACCTTTGCCCTGGTGAAGGCCATGTGGCCTGACCCACGGCAGGTGGTGGAGCTGGTGGGGGTGATTGCGGCCTACAACATGGTCTCGAGGTTCCTGGTTGCCCTCGAGGTCGAGCCAGAGTGAAAGACGGGAATTCTCGAGCTACTCTTTGGGTGGAGTCTCCCTATGGAACACCAGTCCTACGTCTATGGTAAAAATCACTGGACGCTCGAGCCCGACCTGCCCCACGTCCTGAGCCGCTTCTGGAAAGGCTGGCGGGCCCACGAGACGGAGCTTCAGCGCTTCGGTGCCCTGGCCGGGGGCGAGGCCTACCGTGTGGCCGACCACGTGGACAAGGAGGCCCGCCCGGTGCTGGTGATGCACGACCTGGAAGGCCAGCGCATAGACCGGGTGCGGCTCTCGCCGGCCCAGGAAACCCTGAACCGCGCGCTTTCGGCCATCAACCGCGCCCCTTATGAAGGGGGTAGCTGGCACCTGCACTTCGCCTACGGCTTCCTGCTGGCCGACCCGGGCCTCTACTGCATCCAGACCATCACGGGTGCCACCGTCTACGCCATCCACAAGTACGCCCCGCAGTTTGCCCCCTGGAAAGAGGAACTCTTGCAGGGGAAAGCCTTCGGGGCTACCTGGATGACCGAGGTGCAGGGCGGCTCCGATCTGGGGGCCAACAAGGTGCGGGCGGTGCCGGAGGGGGCCATCTGGCGGCTCTATGGCGACAAATACTTCTCCAGCGGGGCGGGCCTTACCGACTACGCGATTGTTTCGGCCCGCCCGGAGGGGGCCCCGCCCGGCCCCAAAGGCGTGGCTTTGTTTCTGGTGCCCCGCCTGGACCGCAATGGAGCGCTCAACTACCGGGTGCGTCGGCTCAAGGACAAGCTGGCCACCCGCGCGGTGCCCTCGGGCGAGGTGGACTTCGAGGGCAGCGAGGCCCACCTGATAGGCCGGGCCGAGGAGGGCATCTACTACATCCTGGAGACCCTGACCCTCTCGCGGCTGGCCAACGCGGTAGGCGCACTGGGCCTGGCCCGCAAAGCCCAGCTCGAGGCCCTCTTGCGCGCCCAGCACCGCATGGCCTTCGGCAAGAAGCTGGAAGAGCACCCCCTGATCCGGCGCGACCTGACCGACCTCTCGGTGCGGATTGCGGGCGGCCTGGCCCTCACCTTCCGCGCGGTGGCGGCCTGGGAGGAGGCCTGGCTCGAGACCCCACCCTACAGCCCCC
>CAZIXH010000276.1:0-4070 GCA_964543055.1 uncultured bacterium | reverse complement strand
TCGAGTGCGGCTGCGCCAAAGAGCGCATAGGTGCCCCTGGCATCGGTCTGGGAGGCAATCAGAAGCTGGGCATCCAGAAAGCGCCTGAAGATGGGGTCGGCAGGGGCATGGGCCACCGTGGGCCGCAACAGATCGGCCAGGAGGCCCCCCAGGTCGGTCAGGTTTTCCAGCGCCCAGGGCAGTCCCTTCCGCACAAGCCGCCGCAGTTCCTGGGCATCGGCGGGTGGGAAGGGCAAGCCCTGGGCCAGTTTCCACAAGGCCAGCGCGCGGCGCGCTTGCCAGGCCCAGAACCCTTGCACGCTTTTACCAAAGACCTCCTGCTGGGCCTCGAGCTCAAAGGCCCGGCCCACCGGACGGATCACTACCCGGCCATCCGGTAGCCAGACCTCCATGAGCGGTTCGCCCGGGGCCAGCTTGCGTACCGGAAAGTGAACCCCCAGGCGGCGCTCGAGCCGGGTAAAAACCCCCTCCTCGTCGAAACCGGCCAGCAACGTAGCCCCCGCATCGAAGCGAAAGCCCCGATGCCAGAAGGTGCCCGCCGAGCCGCCGGGGTAGGTATGGTGCTCAAGCACGGTAACCTCGAGGCCCACCTGCGCCAGCAAAGCGGCGGTGGTGAGCCCTCCCACCCCCGCGCCGATCACCACCACTTTCATCAAGGCTTATTCTGCGATTCCTGGCGACCAGAGACTTACGGGATGGTTACAGTCTTGAGTAAGCCCTGGATGAAGACACACCTCGAGGCCAAAGTTACATCCGCCCAGAAGCATGATTGCGATCCCCGAAAATAATTGCCTGAGCTCGCAGTAACTTGTGATTCCAAGGCCAGTCGCATAACCACATTTCTGCAACTCATCAGGAGGGAGTAGGCAGGGGGAGGTAGTAGGTGATGGGTTTAGAACACCAGCCTCCCACTGCCTGCCTCCCACCTCCTTCGCTACACAAAATGTTCGAATAAAGCCAGTGTGATGCAGGTCTTCAGGGAAACCCCCCTAAATACAGCTCAAGACCCAAAGCTTCAGCCTTCAGCCTTGGGCCTTTAGCCAATCCAAAGCGTGTTTGGGACACTCACCTGGTACAGCGCAAAACTCACCGCTTCATTTCACGCACGTAAGCCAGCACCGTATCGGGGTCGCGGAAGGCATTCACGTTGCGCCAGATGCGCTCGATGCGGCCTCTGGGGTTTACCAGGATGGTATCGCGGTTGTAAAAGCCAAAAATCCCCCCTACCTTGAAGAGCCGAGCCAGGGTGCCGTCCTTATCGGGCAGCATGGCCCCTTTAAGGGCCATCTGCTCGATGAAATCGCACTGGTCAGCGGCGGGGTCGGCGCTCACCCCAAAAATTTCAACGCCGAGCTTGCTAAACTCGTTGTAAAGCTCGGCATAGCGCTTGCCCTGGGCGGTGCAGCCAGGTGAGCTGGCCTTGGGGTAAAACCAGAACAAGAGGTACTTACCCTCCCTGGCCATAGCCGCCAGGTCGACGGCCTTACCGTAGGAGTCCTGCACTCTGGGCAAGGACACCGGGTCGCCGGGGGCCAGGGCCAGCACCGGGGCCAGCAACAAAAGCAAAAACCACAGGCGTTTCATACCCACGAGTGTGCCCGCAAAGGGGCCCTCCTTGCTGTGGGCCAGGCTTCAAGTTGGGGCAGGTTCAGGCTGGGTAGAGGTGGCGCCAGCTTTCGACTTCAGGTATTCCAGCACGATCCTGGCATCCTGGAAGGGGTTGACGTTGTGCCAGATTTTTTCGATCCGGCCCTCCGGATTAATCAGAATGGTATCGCGGTTGTACAGGCCCAGCAGCAGGCCAAAGCCCAGCCAACCCCCCACCCCAAACGCCCGTCCTACCTTTCCATCAGGGTCGGGAATCATGCCGCCTCCCAGGGCTAGCTGGTCTATAAACCGGCACTGCGCTGAGGCGGGGTCGGCGCTCACCCCAAACACCTCTGCGCCAAGCTGCCGAAAAGCGCCGTGCAGGTCGGCGTACTGCTTTCCCTGGGCGGTGCAGCCCGGAGAACTGGCTTTGGGATAGAACCACAGCACAATATAGCGCCCTTGCTTCACCAGTTCGGCCAGGTCTACCGTACGGCCCAGGGCATCCTGTACCTGCATAAGTGGAGCGGGGTCACCCGGCTTGAGTTTCATACGTTCAGTATGAAGTTCTGGGCAAATCACCGCTGTAGGACAGGGCTAAATTGGTCAAGGGTCAAGCGTCGAGTGTTGAGGGCAGTCTGCAACCAGGGTATTGCAGCGACTTTAGGGGTGCCAGCTTTGAGGCTTATAGCCTTCAGCCTACGACTTTCTAGTCGAAGGCTTGAACCGAGAGGTCTATGGGCGCTTCGGCCTTGGCCTTCTGGGTGTTGTGCCAGAAGGCGATGCCGCGCAAGGGGGCATACACCTCGAGGCTCGACAGGGCTTGCCCGTCCAACCTAACCCGGTGAATCTTGGTGCCGCCCCGCCGGATAGCGTAGATGATATCGTCCTGCACCACCATCTCCACCTGGCTGGTGGGGTCTTCGCCCTCGGCCACCGGCAACGGCAGCGAGAGCAAAACTTCGCCCTCGAGGGAGAGCTTGCGAATTTTCTGGCTGTCCGAGTCGTAAATCAAAAGCTGGTCGTCGGGGGTCAGGCCCAGGCCGCCCAGGAGCCGCAGTTCTTGCGACTCCCGGCTCTTGCGGAAGGCGTAGCGTGAAACGTACTGACCACTATGCTCCAAGCGCTGCACCTGGCGGTTGCCGTAGTCGAGGACAAAAATGTAGTTGCGGCTGGCCAGCATTGCCCTGGGCGACTCAAAGGTGCCCCGGCCCTGCCCTGAACCCCCAAAGCGGGTCACGGGGTTGCCCTCCAGGTCAAAACGGGTAATGGTGCAGGCCTCACCATCCAGCACTAAGAGACCATCGGGCACCGTTGCCAGCGAGATGGGATAGAGCAGTTCCCCCATCTTCATCCCATACGGTGCGATGGAGTGGGTCAGTTCCCCTTCCACATCAAAGCGGTGCACCAACCGCACTGCGCCGCCACCATACTCAAACAGGCTGATCCAGAAGCCGCCGTTCTTGTCTACCGCAATGGAGAGCGGGGGCGAGGGGAACATACCCCGCCCACTGCCCACCCCACTCCACATCCGCATCAGGGTGCCGTTCAGATCCATCAGGCGCAGGGTGCCCTTCTTGGTCTCCACGGCCAGGGCCAGGTAGAGGGGGGCGGTAAGACCCGGGTCCTCCTGCCACTTACCGCGCAGCACTTCCAGCACCGCTTCCAGGCCAGGGCGTTTTTCCGGGTCTTTCTCCAGCATGCGGTAGACCAGATCGGAAAGCACCTGCGGAATATCCGGGTTGACCTGCTTGGGGGGCGCGGGCATCTGGGTTATCTGTTGGTGGATAACCGCCTCGTAGGCCCCCTGGAAGGGTGGCTGGCCGCACAGCGCCTCATAAAACACCACCCCAAAGCTATAGATGTCGGATTTGTGGTCAATACGCTGACCCTTGGCCTGTTCGGGGCTCATGTAGACCGGGGTACCAATGCGGGCGCCGGTAATGGTCAGGCGGGTAAGCACCTTGCCGGCGGCAATCCCGAAGTCCATCAGGCGCACCCCACGAGGATCTATGCTGCCATCGTCGCGCACGGCGTTTTTTAGCACCATGATGTTGCCGGGTTTGATGTCGCGGTGGATGATGCCCTGCGCGTGAATGTGCTGGAGAGCCTCAGCTACCCGGCTCATCACCTCCACGATGCTCCGAATGCTCAGGCGCTTGTTTTCGATCAAGCGATCGAGCCCCTCGCCATCGAGAAATTCCATGGCGATGTAGTGGGTATCGCCCTGGTTGCCGTGGTCGTAGACCTTGACGATGCCCGGATGGTCGAGGTGGGCTAGCAGTTCGGCCTCGCGGTGGAAGCGTCGTACAAACCGAGGGTCGCCGATGTATTTTTCCTGGGGAATCTTGAGCGCAATCAGACGGCCATCTTTCTTGCTACGGCCCTTGTAGACCGTGGCCATGCCCCCAATGCCGACCTTTTCCTGGATATCGTAGAGGGCCTCGAGGCCCGTGACGCTGTTCCCGAGCGATACCTTGGGG
>CAZIXH010000275.1:0-3982 GCA_964543055.1 uncultured bacterium | reverse complement strand
TGGTCTACGATGCTGCGCGCAACCCCCTTTTCCAAAAGTGCTCGGCGCAGCTTGGCCGCACCCCACTTGCCGGCATAGAGCCGGGCGTACCCCTCGGCGAATTTCTGGTCGTCCAGGTAACCCAGGCCCTTGACCCGTTGCAGCACGGACTCCACCACCTCTGGACGGGCTTTTCGGGCCAGTTTTTTGCGCAGGGCGGCTTCCGAATAGGCCCTGGCCCCCAGCACCCGCACCGCATACAAAAACAGTTCGTCGGGGGTCGTTTCTTTCATACTCTGATTTTGCCAGAAACGTAAGGAAGCGCATGATATGTCATCAGGGCCCAGCCTGTCTTTGAGGTCTGTTCAGCACCACACTTGACGCCCTGCGCCGAACCCTAGACACTAGACACTGCCATTTGTGGCTTTAGCCCCCGAGTTGGAGAACCCTCGAGACCTATGCGCGTTTTTGCCATTGCCGATATTCACCTCTCCAAAGCCTACCCCAAGCCCATGAACATCTTTGGGCCCGAATGGGATGGCCACCCCGAGGCGGTGTTCGAGGAATGGCGCAAAACCGTAGGCGAAGACGACCTGGTGATTGTGGCCGGGGACATCTCCTGGGCCATGAAACTGCCCGAAGCCCTGGTAGACCTGGCCGACCTAGCAACCTTGCCAGGCACCAAAATCCTGCTGCGCGGCAACCACGACTACTGGTGGCCCTTCATCAGCCGCCTGCGTCAGATGTTGCCCCCACGCATGCATGCCCTTCAGCACGACTCGCTTATTCTGGGCAACCTGGCCATTGCCGGTAGCCGCGGCTGGGACACCCCCGGTAGCTACAACTTTAGCCCCGAGGACGAAAAAATCTACAAGCGCGAGGTGGAGCGGCTGGCCCTCTCGCTCAAGAGCATTCAGGGACAGGAATACGAGTATCTGATTCTGGCCATGCACTACCCCCCCTATAGCCCCAGCGGGGGCCCCACCGGTTTTACCGAGCTTATTGACCGCTACCGGCCCACCTGTGTGGTCTACGGGCACCTGCACGGAGCCGACCCCTAGCGGTTGCCCATGGCCTGGAACGTAATTCCCCTGCATTTCGTTTCTGCCGATGTGGTTCGGTTCAGGCCGCAGCTAATCCTCGAGACCTCCCATCAGCCGCATGTGGTGGCTGTTCCCGATGTCCAATAGCAGGTTGCATTTGGCTTGTGGCCTGTGGCTGAGAGCTTTACCTGGATTGGTGGCCACCCAGGTTCGCTATCGGCCTTCGGCTTTGGGCTTACAGCAACTTTGCACTGCTACCCTTCTGGCTGCCCGTTCTCTATATCTGGGGTATCATCCAGGCATGATTACCGCTTTTGTCCTGATCCAGACCAGCCGCGAATCCACCGCCGAGACTGCGGAGTCGGTGGCCGAAATTCCAGGGGTGGCCGAGGTGTACTCGGTTACGGGGGAGTGGGATCTGGTAGCCATCCTGCGCTTCAAGGACTTCGAGCAACTCGACGACATCGTGACCCTGGGCCTGCGCAAGCTCAAAGGCATTGAACGCACCCAGACCCTGCTGGCTTTTAGAGCGTATTCCCGCAAATTGCTCGAGCAGGGCTTTAACATCGGTAGCGAAGGGCTCTGAAAACCACATGTTTCGCTTGTTCATGCTGATCCAGCTTGGGCTTCTGCTGGTAGGCCTTGTCTGGATGGCGCTGGCAGGCTACGTAGCCGTGCAAAGCCCCAACCCCCTGCGCGATGGAGTCGCCTTCTTGCTGCTCTTTTTTGGCTTGATGGGCCTCGAGTTCTTGTTCTCCCGCCTGTTTCCCACAAGCTTCCGGGCCTCCGAAGCCCTGCACGGCCAGATTGGCGCAGTGATGCGTGCCCAGGGGGTAAGCCATCACCAGGCCCTGCTGCTGGCCGTAGCCTCTGGCCTGAGCGAAGAGGTTTTTTTTCGTGGAGCGCTCCAGAATGCGCTGTTTGGCGGTTGGCTGGGGGTGCTGCTACAAGCCTTTCTTTTCATGGCCTTTCACCCCGTACCAGACCGGAGAGCCTGGGCTTATCCCGTGTTCATATTTTTTGGGGGCCTGATGTTTGGTGCCGCCTATTTGCTCACCGGAAGCCTGATTCCTGGCATCCTGGCGCACTACTTGCACAACGCCCGGGGTTTTTATCAGTTGCTTGATCAGGCCGAGCCAAAAAAGGCTGCTTGAGGCGGTTTGGTGGATTTCCTGACACTACCCTTTGCCTTTATTTCATCGCAAGCCCCAAAGCTTCATCTTCTGTTATGCTTTGAGAAGTATGGCTTATCAAAAAATCAAAGTTCCTGCTGGCGAGAAAATCTCCATCCACGAAGGCAAACTCCACGTACCCGACCACCCCATTGTGGGCTTTATTGAAGGCGATGGCACCGGCCCCGACATCTGGCGGGCCGCTCAGCCCGTGCTGGATGCGGCAGTGGCCAAGGCCTACGGGGGCAAGCGCAAGATTGCCTGGGCCGAAATCTATGCTGGTGAAAAGGCCAACGAGGTTTACGGCGAGGTCATCTGGCTGCCCGAAGAGACCCTCGAGTTCATCCGCGAGTATCTGGTTGCAATCAAGGGGCCCCTGACCACGCCGGTGGGTGGGGGCATTCGCTCCATCAACGTGGCCTTGCGGCAGGAGCTGGATCTGTATGCCTGCGTGCGCCCGGTGCAGTGGTTCGAGGGCGTACCCAGCCCGGTGCGCCACCCCGAGCTGGTCAACATGGTGATTTTCCGTGAGAACACCGAGGACATCTACGCCGGCATCGAGTTTCCCAAGAATAGCCCCGAAGTGCAGAAGTTCCTCGAGTGGTTCAAGGCGGAATTCCCCAAGCCCTACAGCAAAATTCGCTTCCCCGAAACCACCGGTATTGGCATCAAACCTGTCTCGGAGGAAGGAACCCGCCGTCTGGTCGAGGCGGCCCTCAACTATGCCATAGACAACGACCTGCCCTCAGTCACCCTGGTACACAAGGGCAACATCATGAAGTTCACCGAGGGCGCTTTCCGCGACTGGGGCTATGCCCTGGCCAAGAGCAAATACGGGGCGGTAGACCTAGACGGCGGCCCCTGGCAGACCTTCACCAACCCCAAAACAGGCAAACAAATCGTTGTGAAGGACATGATCGCCGACAACTTCCTCCAGCAGATTCTGCTGCGCCCGGCTGAGTACAGTGTGATTGCCACCCTCAACCTGAACGGCGATTACATCTCCGACGCCCTGGCCGCGCAGGTCGGGGGTATTGGCATCGCCCCCGGTTCCAACGTGAACTACTACACCGGCCACGCCGTGTTCGAGGCCACCCACGGCACCGCGCCCAAATACGCTGGCAAAGACCAGGTCAACCCCAGCTCGGTGATTCTGTCGGGCGAGATGATGCTGCGGTACATGGGCTGGACCGAAGCCGCCGACTTGATTATCCACGCCATGACCAAAACCATCGCCCAGGGTCGGGTTACCTACGACTTCCACCGCCTGATGGTAGCCGAAGGGCGCAGCGCAACCCTGCTCAAGTGCAGCGAGTTCGGCCAGGCTCTGATTGAAAATATGTAATACCAGATTCGGTGGGTTCGACGCCAAACGGTGACGAACCTACCTGATCGAAGTCATTCGCGTAGCGGAGGGCGATACCGCCCTTTGCCAGGGAGATGTTGCTTTCGCAAATCGTATGGAAGGGTATGCTCCCGGATTAAAAAACATTCGCCTATAACTGCCTCAGCCTGCCTCCGGGAAGCCGTCTTCTACCAACTCTGCGCGTGAGCGGCGCTAAACGCGACCCTACTTGCCGCGCCAGGGAGCGCGTCCGAGGCTCTCGTATATCGCTTTTGGGTCACTTCTGGGCAGATTTGGTAGTCTACACAACCGGCCAGGAAGACGAACGAAAACTACTATTTCACAAACCCATTGACGTAATTACGTACTCAAAAAATGGCTTGTGCAAAATCCAGTCAAGACCCGGTTGAACTTCCCTTAAAACACACCAACCTGGACGAACA
>CAZIXH010000274.1:0-7193 GCA_964543055.1 uncultured bacterium | reverse complement strand
ATCTACAACTGGGGGCCAGGCCCTGGGAGAACCCCGAGGTGCTCTGGCAAAAGAGCCCGCTCTCGCTGGCGCATCAGGTGCAAACCCCCACCCTGGTGGTGCACTCCGAACAGGACCACCGCTGCCCCATAGACCAGGGCGAGACCTGGTACACGGTTCTGCTGCAAAAAGGGGTGCCCACCCGGTTTTTCCGAGTGCCCGAAGAGGGCCACGAGCTGAGCCGCTCGGGTCGCCCGGACCGCCGCATTGCCCGTCTGAATGCTTATCTGGAGTGGTTCAGGACGTATTTGTAAGGAGTAGCATGCTCTTCACATATGGATCCAGACGCATTCTTGCTTTCGTGGATGGCCACATTTTTAAAGAGCGCTGCAATGCGATGCCATGACCGCCTCGAGGCCTGGGGGCTGCATTGACCAGAAAAGGAGGCGGGATCTTCCCGCCTCCTTTATGAATCCTGAGGGCTCAGGCTTTGGTTGTGTCCATGGCTTCGGGGATGACCCCAAAGGTTTCCTCGTAGCGCTGAATGTTCTCCGCCAGGCTGCGTAGCAGGGCCTTGGCATGTTGTGGGCTGGTAATTACCCGGCTGGTGACCACAGCCACGACCTGATTGGGTTGTCCGCCGGGTTGCATCAGGGCAAAGTCGAGGTAGAACTCGTTTTTTTGGTGCGAAAAGATGGCAAAGTTGGCATATTTGCCTAAAGCAGTCTCGCGATCAATATCTACACGTAGCTCCGGTACTTGTGAAACCTCACTCACGATAAAGCCTCCTGGAGGCGTGGGATACTTTTCTTGAGCTGGAAGCGCACCCGGCCCAGGCTTTGCATGGAATCCATCAGTACGACCAGCAAGTACCCATCCTCGAGCGGAACCAGCAGCACTGGCCCCTCGGGGTACTCTACCATGACCTCTTCCACCTCGCCGCGCTCCAGCTCCTGGGACAGAGCCCGTGCAGAAGCCAGCGCCGTAGAGGCCGCACCACCCAGAAAATCCACATCCGGGGCCTGGTCGGCGCGGAGACTCTCGACCACAAAGCCATCCTCGGCCACCAACGCCGAGGCCAACACGCCTTTGGTGACCTGCAACTCGCCAAGCACTTCTTGAACCATAGATTGACTCCTAGATCGTTTGCGCGAGGCGCAGGGCTAGACGTGAAAGCTCGTTGCCGATGCTCTTGCGATCAGCCCCCTTCTCGACCACAGCTCCCAGAAAATAGCCACTAAAAACCACCACCAGCACCTCCCGGTGTTCGGTAGCGATGGTGAAGCGTCGCAGGTCTCCTCCCAGGCTCTTGGCCAGAGTGCGGCTGGCCCTGGCGAGGGTCGCTAGCTCGGCAGCCAATAGCTCGGGCTCCGGGGTTTCCTTGCCTGCGCTCTCGATCACCAGCCCGTCCTGGCTGGTCAGGATGGCCTGGCGGACTCCCAGTGGTACGAGGGTCTCGAGCATTTTCATGCGCTACCCCCACAATCGTCCCAACACATACGGGTTTTAGCCTAGCACAGCCCCCGCCAGGGTTCTGCCCAATTGCACAGTAAAGCGTTACGTGGGAATGGAAACCGTCACCCAGAGCGAACGGCCAGTGACCGGGAGACTTCTTTTATTCATAGCCCCGGCGGTTCTCCAGTGCCCTGGCCAGGGTCACTTCGTCGGCATACTCGAGGCTCCCTCCCACCGGCAAGCCATAGGCTAGTCGGGTCGAGCGGATGTGTTGCTGGCTCAGCCGCTCGGCCAGATAGCCGGCGGTGGCCTCGCCCTCGACGGTCATGCCGGTGGCCAGGATGACTTCGCCCACCCCCTCCAGGCGGGCAAAGAGCTTTTCCAGATTAAGCTGCTCGGGCCCAATTCCCTCCAGAGGGTTGAGGGCGCCACCCAGCACGTGGTAGAGGCCGTTGTACTCGCCGCTGCGCTCGATGGCCATCAGGTCGGAGATGGTCTCGACCACACAGATCACGCTTTTGTTGCGCTCGGGGTCGGCACAGATGGGGCAGAGTGCGTCTTCGGCCAGATTGCCGCACACCGGGCAGGGGTGCAGGGCCTGGGCTGCTTCCAGGCTGCCGAGCAAATCTGCCGACATGTCGGGGTTTTGCACCAAAAACAGCCCTAGCTTTTGGGCGCTTTTGGGGCCCACCCCCGGCAAGCCAGCCAGGGCCCGCACGAGTTTGAGGAGTCGCTCAGGGTAGCGCATAGGAGGCCTAAAGCTGAAGGCTAAAAGCTAAAAGCAGAAGAGAAGCTCTAGGCTTTCGGCCTTTGGGTTAGAACATCCCCCCCAGCATGTTGCCGATGCCGCCCAGTTCGCGGCTCATCTCTTTTTCCGAAAGGTCGTGGGCCTTTTTTTGGGCATCCTGGATAGCGACCAGGAGCAGATCCTCGAGGGCCTCGAGGTCATCCTTGTCCACGGCTTCGGGTTTGAGCTTGACCCCCATAATTTGCCCGTGACCGTTGGCCGTGACCTCTACCATGCCGCCGCCAGCGCTGCCCACCACCATCATGCTGCCCAGCTTTTCTTGTACCTCGGCGGCTTTCTTCTGGGCTTTCTGGGCCTCTTTCATGATTTTCTGGATGTTCATCTATGCCTCCGCAACAACATCCACCATTATGGCATCAAGCAGCGCCCCGTACCATCACCCTGGGCTGGCTTCACTGGACGGGTGCGGAATCCCACCCCGCAGCAGCACTACCAGAACCGCCAGAGACACGGCAAAGCCCGATAAGGTGAGTACGATCAGCACCCCCAGGCGTGGTTCCAGAACCCCGGCCAAAAAAGTGCCCATCAGTACAGCACTTTGCATGGTAGCGCCAAAAGCAGCCATGATGCGACCCCGGAGCTCGGGTGGAGCGGTCAGTTGGATGATGGAGCGGGCCGGGACGATAAACATGGTATTCAGGATGCCCAGAGCGGCCATGGCAATACCGGCCCAGATGGGAAAGGGAAAGAGCCCGGTGGAGGCCAGAAATAGTCCCCAGGTTCCTAGCCCCAGCAAGAACACGGTCTCGCGAGATAAGCGTTTGATCAGGGGCATGGTGATGAACAGGCCCAGGATGGCCCCGCCAGCCATTAGGGCCTCGAGCACCCCAAACCCCTGTACCCCAATTTTGAGAGCTCCTACCGCATAGACAATCCCCAGGGCTGCCTCTACCGAGCCAAAAGCAGCGGCCAGGGCCAGCGTTCCGATGGTTCGGCTAAGGGTGGGGTTTTGCCACAGCGGGCGCAACCCCTCGGCCACGGCAGCAAAGTAATTGCCCTTGCCCGCCTTGCCTGGAAGCGGGGGTAAAAGGGTCAGGAGCACGGCGGCAATCAGGTAAGAAGTGGCATCGATCCAGAAAGCGGGGGCTGGCCCCACATTTGCGACCAGCACCCCTGCCAGGGCCACAAAAGCCACATCGGCGAAACGGCTAACAAAGGTCATGAGGCCGTTGGCCCCATCCAGTGCCGACTCAGGCACCATGTCGGGGATGGCACTGTTGCTCGCCGAGTAATGTATCGACTCAAAAACGGCCATCAGAAATGCGATGACCATCAAGAGAGGCATTGAGCCAATGGCAAAAAGCGGGATACAAGCGACCAGAAAGGCCCTGGCCAGGTCGGAGAGAACCATCAGGGTACGGCGGTCGTACCGGTCGGCCAGCGGCCCCAGCAGCGGCCCTAACACTGCGCTGGCCAAAAACTGAGCACCCAGAATCAGAGATACCCAGACCGCATTCTGGGTTTCCTGATAGGCCACAAAGAGCAGAGCGATGCGGTGAATCTTGCTGCCAACCAGCGATATCAGGCTGGATATAAATAGCCAGCGAAATCCGGAATGTTGCAATGCACTCCACATAAGCTGCCCAATCATAACCAGTCAAGGCTTTATCGTAAATATGTACTGAGTATAGAGTGGTAGCGATACCCATCTTAGCTGTGCGTCTAGATAGCCACTGTTCTGGCCAGGAAGGAGCTTTTCGATATTCGGATGGCTCAAAACATGTGAAGAGCGCTCTATCTTCACTTTGCATGGTGCTGGAGCTTTGAGGTACCGAGCAGAGGTTATACCAGTGCCAGATACCCAACTTTGCCCGAGCGCCCGCCAACCAGTCTCTCAAGTGGCCGCCGTCATTGCGAGGAGGCCAAAGGCCAACGAAGCAATCCAGAGGAAGTTTGCCAGACTATCGGCGGGGTATGCCGATCTGGATTGCTTCGCATCCTGAAGACGCTCGCAATGACTTCCAGGATTCCAGTGAGAATATGCAGGTATCTATACGACTGTGCATGGACCGCCTGTCCCCTTTGCCCTGACCCCTTTAACCCACTTCATCGTTCCTATAGGCTGATGAAATGTTTAGGCAAGGAGGGTAATTAGGGGGATGGGTGTGGGAGACCCTCCACGGTTGTAGTGGATTTTCTCGACAAGTATCAACGAATGGCAGGGTTCAGGGGTTGGATGGTAACCAGGCTGTGGGCCACCCGTGCCCCTTCCCGCGCCAGCACCAACCCACCCTCGGGCAGCATCCAGACCATCAAATCGAGCAATTTGCGGGGCACCAGACCGGTTGAAGAGACGTACACGGCATCTTCCTGGTAGCGCAGTGAGAGCATGGCACTGCCGGCCTTGACCGTGCTGGGGCTGTCGCCCACGGTGGTGGAGCCCACGTTTTCGCCCAGGGTGTCGCGGGAGGGGGGGCTGAATCCCAGCCATTCGGAGAGCTCGAGCTGCAAGACCTGGGCGTAGCTTTCCAGCTCGAGCGCCCGCGCCACTTCGGCCAGATAGGCCGTCCAGCTCGAGTTCCTTTCGATGCGGCCCTTGACCACCTCGAGGCCCTTGCGGGCAAAGTCCTGGAGGTTGTCTATGGGGGCTTCGCCGTATTTACCAGCCGATTCGGGGCTGAACAGGGCGTAGTTGACCTCGCCCTTGAACCGGGCTGAAAGCGCCCGCAGCAAACGCAGGTAGGCAAAGTGGTTTTCCGGCCACATCAGGAAGGTCATGACCCGCCCTTCGGCCAGAAGGTTTGAAAGGGTGGCTGCCTCGCGGGGCTCGATGCGCAAATGCAGGTAATCCTGATAGCGAATTACGTGCAGCTCGGTATCCGGAAGCGTCAAGCTGAAAGCCGCATCTTCTTCGATCATTCGCTCTTGACCATCCACACTCAGGCCAAAGAGTTTGCCCGCCTGCGAGATGCCAATCTCGTGGTTCCAAAAGTAGAAACGTTGCGGCATCAGACGCAGATTAAGGGCCCTGGCATCTGGGGGAACGGTCTGGATTCCATACTCCGGGCTCTGACTGCCCAGAATTTTCGGGGGAATTTGGGGCCAACTGGCCTCACCCCGGGGGGTGGGCAGGTAGCGGGTAAGCAGGGTGGTTAGACGTTCGATGGCCGCAGAAAAACGTCCCCGATCATCCTCCATGACCAACGACATCCGGCGCTCCTCGGCGGCGGTGGCGTGGAGACGCTCCTCCAGGGCCCGGATTTCCCCAATGCTCAGGTTCTGGCGATGGGCCTCCTCGAGCGCTCGGCGCAGGGTTTCGACGCTGGGCCCCCGGATGCTGGTGCGCAGCGAACCTTCGCTTTCCAGCACCCGCCGGGCAAAGCGCCGGAGGTAAGGCACGGTTTCTTCCGGTGGCAGCTTGAGCTTGCTCGAGAGGGCAAAAGCCTCACGGAACAGCTCCAGCAACATGTTTTTGGCAATATCCGGATCTTCCAGATGCACCCTGGGATCCGAGACGCTGGGAATAGGATGGGCCAGCGCAAAGCGCGAGAGGTTGTAATCCTGGGAAAACTGGGGGCTTTTGGAGTAAGCCTCGAGGTTTTGCAGGATGGCATAGGTCATGCGCAGCTCATCGCGCTTGCCATGATTGAACGACCTGGCGGTACGCAGGAGGTCGCGCTCGAGCCGACTCCAGTACACGGCCTCGGCCAGCTTCTCCAGGGCCTCCCGCTCGGGGCTGGTTTCGGCCCCTTCCTCTTCCAACAGAATCATGCCCAGATCGGGAGCGCTACCCTCGTCCACGGTGGTCTTGTAACCAGGCCGGTGGGCTTTGAAACGCGCATCAATGTCCCGAAACTTTTTGGCCAGCGGGCCCGGCAGATTGGACTGAATTAAGGTCTGGCGCAGGCGGGTCAGGCCGGCCATTCCCCCTTTGGGTTCGTTGCCGGCTACAAGGTCGTCTACCTTGTATTCATAGAGCTCGAGTAATTCAACCAAGCCTGCCTTCATTCAGACGGTATTATAAGGTGTCATGCGATTGGCACGGCTCGAAATTGCCACAGAATCCAATATTGGTCGTCGTCGTCGAAACAACGAAGACTTCCACCGCGTTGCAGTGCATCCGACCCCAGCCGGCAACCTGGTTTTGCTGGCCGTGGCCGATGGTATGGGGGGGGCTGAAGCAGGCGAGCTAGCCAGCAAGCTGGCCATTGAGGGGGTCAGTTCGGCAGCCAAATCTTACGCCGAACATGCTGCCACGGGTCGCCCGGGGGTGGGGCTCAATCTGGTGATGGACAAAGCTTTCAAACTATCGCAGCGGCGGATCCTGCAAGAAGGCGAGCGGGTGCCTTCGCGCAAGGGCATGGGCACTACCCTCACTGCCGTCATGCTGACCGAATGGAACCGGCAGGCCGTGATTGGGCACGTGGGCGATACCCGCGCCTATCGCTACTCCTCGGGGCGTTGGACGATGTTGACCCAGGATCACTCCTGGGTGGCCCAGCAGGTGCGCCAGGGGGTACTTACCGCCGACCAGGCCGAAGACCACCCCTGGAAGCACATGCTCACCCAGGCCCTGGGGCTGTCTGATGTTCGGCACGACATTACGGCGGTGAACTTTGCCCCTGGCGAGGTGCTGGTGCTGGCCACCGATGGACTGTATGGCCTGGTGCCCCCGGAAGAATGGAGTATTACCGGCGATTTACAATCGGCCCTCGAGAGCTGGGTCGGCAAGGCTTTGGTGCGTGGTGGAACCGACAACATCACGGTGGTTGCGGCGAGGTTCAAATGAGCTACCTGATTGCTTTGTTGTTGGTCGGCATCTCCGCCGCACTAATCTTGCGCATAGGACGTACCTGGCTGATGCTGGTATTGGTAGCGCTGGTGTTGGGTGGTTTGGTGGTGCTGGGGGCCCAACCCCTGGTGTTGGCTACGGCCCTGTTGTTGGGCCTGGCTTCGATGTGGGTTCCCAAATTTTCTCGGGTGGCCCTCAAACCCCGCCCCAAGCCCGCAC
>CAZIXH010000273.1:0-9263 GCA_964543055.1 uncultured bacterium | reverse complement strand
TTCCTGGGCCTGGAGCGCATGCGGGAGATGGTGGCCGCCGGGCGTTCTTTCAGCGAAGCGCTGGAAGCCACGGCAGCAGGGGCTCTCTTCACCACCCATACCCCCGTGCCAGCCGGGCACGACACCTTTCCACTGGATCTGGTGGAACGCTATCTGGATGGCTGGTGGAACAAGCTGGGCATCACTAAAGAGGAGTTCATTGCCCTGGGGCGCGAGGAAAAAAGCTATGGCCCGGTTTTCAGCATGTCCAACCTGGCCCTGCACACCTCCCGCGCTGCCGGGGGGGTTTCGGCCCTGCACGGCGAAGTCTCCCGCGAGATGTTCCAGCATCTGTGGAAGGGTTTGGAGCCGGAGGAAGTCCCCATCGGGCATATCACCAACGGCATCCATACTTTCACCTTCCTGCATCCCGAGATGCACAGCCTCTACGAGCGCACTTTCCCCAAAACCTGGACCGAGCAGTTGCACGACCCCAGCCAGTGGACCGTGGAGCGGCTCGAGGAGGACGAACTCTGGCGCATCCGCAACAAACTGCGAGCCAGTCTGATCGAGGAAGTGCGGGCAAGACTTTTAGAGCAGCGCCGCCGCAATGGCGACCTCCCGGCCAGCCTACGGGCTGCCGAGAAGGTGCTAGACCCCACCGTGCTGACCATCGGGTTTGCCCGCCGTTTTGCTACCTACAAGCGGGCCATCCTGATGTTTACCGACCCCGAGCGGCTGGTCTCCATTCTGAACGGCCCCCTACCGGTGCAGTTTGTCTTTGCCGGAAAGGCCCACCCCAAGGATGAACCCGGCAAGGAGTTCATCAAGAAACTGGCCGAGAAAATCAAGGCACTGGGGCTGGAAGACAAAATGATTTTGCTCGAGAACTACGACATGAGCCTGGCCCGCAGCCTGGTACAGGGGGTGGATGTCTGGCTCAACACCCCCCGCCGCCCTATGGAAGCCTCGGGCACCTCGGGGATGAAAGCCGCCCTCAACGGCGCCCTGAACTTCTCCATTCTGGATGGCTGGTGGGCCGAGGCCTTCAACACCACCAACGGCTGGGCCATCGGCGACGAGCGCACTTACGCCACCGAAGAGGCCCAGGATCACGCCGACGCCCAGAGCTTCTACGACACCCTGCAGTACGAGGTGATTCCGCTGTTTTACGCTCGAGGGGCCGTAGGCACGCCAAGCGGCTGGTTGGCCATGGTGCGCGACAGCATCCGCACCTGTGGCCCCACCTACTCCGCCCAGCGCATGGTGGATGAGTACCACCGCAAGTTCTACACGCCCCTGGCGAAGCGGGCGGCCCACCTGATGGAGCGGAATGCGGAGGCTCTCAGGGAAGTTGCGGGCTGGAAAACCCAGGTACAGGGGGCCTGGAACAATGTCAAGCTGTGGGTGGAGGCTCCCCATACCACGGCCAACCAGCCCTTGCAGTTGCGGGCCTTTGTGCAAGCCTATGGCATTCCCACCGAAACGCTGAAGGTTGAGCTGGTGGTTCGCCGTAGCAGCGGCGACCTGGAAGTGGTCGCTTTAAAGCCTAGCGGCCAGGAGCGCGATGCCCTCCTGTACACCGGCAGCTACACCCCGGCCCGGCCTGGCAGCTATGAGTACGGGGTTCGGGTCGTGGCAGCGCACCTCGAGCTTTCCAGCCCCCGCGAGGTAGCCTTCATAAAGTGGGCCGGAACCGTAGTCGAGGAGCCGGTGAAGGTGTAGATGTGAAAAAGCAACCGCCCGTCTTCGGGCGGGCTATTTTTTCTCATATATTTTACGTAATAACGTAATAACATATTTTTGTGGATCTGGAAGCCCGTTTGAATCAGCTCGAGGCCCGTTTAGCCGCCCTGGAGCAGGCCTCGAGGGCGCCATCGACGCCATCTGGAGGCACCCTCTGGGCGCTGGAGCATCTGCGTCAGGTCGCCGGGCCGGGCGGCGAGGTGGTTTTTGCAGGACATGCCGAAGTGGCTTCGGGCACCTGGGGGTGGCAGTGGGGGCTGCCGGTAGGCCCTTTATTGCGCACCCCGTGGGCTGACGTAGCGGAGAGCTTAGCCGCTCTGGCCCACCCTTTGCGCCTGGAAATACTCCGGGCGGTGCTGCGCGGCCAAAGCAACACACAGGACTTGCAGCACCTGGCCGAAATAGGCACTACCGGTCAGCTATACCACCACCTTAAAGAACTGCTAAGCGCAGGATGGCTTAAAGCAGGTAAGCGTGGCAGCTACACCGTGCCCCCGGAGCGAGTGATCCCTTTGCTGGTAATCCTGAGCGCAGCCGGGGGCGAGGCTCTGGCGGCTCAGATAGAAACATAAGGAGGTAGAGATGAAACGCTGGATGGCAATAGGAACCCTGCTGCTGGGGCTGGCGCTATCTCAAGCCACCCTCACCCCGAAGGCGGCCCTCGAGCGCCTCTTCACCCAGCAACCCCCCAGGGCCGAGTGGTTCGCCCCGGCCTTCTTGCAACAAGTGCCGTTGGCCCAGGTCGAGGCCATCCTGGCCCAGCTTTCCGCCAGTCTTGGCAGATACCAGGGGGTAGAACCGGACGGCCCCAACTTCCGGGTGAACTTTGAGCGCGGTGTGGTGCCCGCACAAATTTCGCTCGACGCCCAGGGCCGCATCCAGGGGCTATTCTTCAGGCCCGCCCAGCCCAGAACAACGCTTACGGCGGAACAACTCCTGGCCGAATACCGCAAGCTGCCCGGACAGGTCAGTGTGTTGGTCCTCGAGGGCCACCAGGAGCGTTTCAATCTGAACGCAGATACCGTACTGGCGGTGGGTTCGACCTTCAAACTGGCGGTACTGGAAGCCCTGCGTCAGCAGATTGAGGCCGGGCAGCGCCGCTGGAGCGATACCGTGCCACTGCGCCCGGAGTGGAAAAGCCTGCCCAGCGGTACATTGCAAAACCTGCCCGACGGTACTCCGTTGAGCCTCGAGCAGTACGCCACCCAGATGATCTCCATCTCCGACAACACCGCCACCGATGCCCTTATCGCCATTGTGGGACGGGCCGAGGTCGAAAAGCTCTCCCCCCGCAACCAGCCCTTCCTGACCACCCGCGAAGCGTTTGTGCTCAAAAACCCCCAAAACCAGGAATGGCTCCTCCGCTACCGGGCCAACCCCGCTGCAAGGGCCGCGCTGCTGCCCCAACTGGCCAACCTCCCCCTGCCCGATGTCAGTGTTTTTGCGGGAGAGCCGGTGGCCATAGATGTGGAGTGGTTCTTCAGCACCCGCGAACTGTGTGCACTTATGGGCAAGGTGCAGGCTTTGCCCCTGATGTCTCTCAACCCGGGCCTCGCCAACCCTGCCGACTGGCAGCGCGTGGCCTATAAGGGCGGCTCCGAGCCAGGGGTGCTGAACCTGACCACCTGGCTTACCGCCAAAGATGGCAAGCAATACTGCGTCTCGGCCACCTGGAACAACCCGCAGGCCCGGCTGGACGAAAACCAGTTCTATTTGCTCTACACCAGCCTCCTGAATACCTTGAAGTAGACTGACCCCATGCGTGTGTTGCCCTTTCGTTTTGAAGAAAACACCTTCTGGCTCCTGGATCAGCGCAAGCTCCCCTTTCAAGAGGTCTGGGTGCCTTGCAAGAGCGCCCAGGAAACTGCCCAGGCCATCAAGGAAATGGTGGTGCGCGGAGCTCCGGCCATTGGGGTCACGGCGGCCTACGGGATGGTGCTGGCCCACTTTTCGGGTGAAGCCCTCGCCGAGGCCGACGCCGTATTGCGCCAGAGCCGCCCCACCGCCGTCAACCTGTTTTACGCCCTGGACCGCATGAAGCCCCACTGGGGCAGCCTGGAAGCCTCCCTGCGCGAAGCCAGAGCCATCTGGGAAGAGGTCGAAGCCACCGAGCAGGCCATCAGCCAGCATGGCGCCCGGGTGCTGAAGGGCCAGGTGCTCACCCACTGCAACACCGGGCCGCTGGCCACCGGCGGGTACGGCACCGCGCTGGGCGCGATTATCGAGGCCCACCGCCGGGGACGGGTGAGCCACGTATGGGTGGACGAGACCCGCCCCTACCTTCAGGGGGCCCGCCTCACGGCCTACGAACTGCAGAAGGCCGGGGTTCCGGCCACCCTGATCACCGACAACATGGCGGCCTATTTCATGGCCAAAGGGCAGGTGGACGCGGTGATCCTGGGCACCGATCGGATGGCCCTGAACGGCGACTTTGCCAACAAGATTGGCACCTACGGTCTGGCCATTCTGGCCCAGTACCACAGAATCCCCTTCTACCCCGCTTTGCCGCTCTCCTCGGTAGACCCCAGGCTAGAAAGCGGCACCCAGATTCCCATTGAACAGCGCTCGGCCCAGGAGGTCACGGTCATCCGGGGGCAGCCCATCGCCCCCGAGGGCTTTCCAGCCGCTCATCCGGGCTTTGACGTGACCCCCCATTACCTGATTACCGGCATCGTGACCGAGAAAGGCGTGCTCTACCCCCCTTTCGACGAATCGCTGCGGGCGGCGCTGGGCATCGGGTAATGCATGGCCCTAATGTAGGGTATATCGGGTGAAGCATGGCCTCGCTTTTGGGCTGGTGGGAACAGCTAACCGGCGCAACCTGCCCCGGTTGTGGGCAGCCGTTGAGCCAGCCCGTTTTATGTGCCAACTGCCGGGCTTTGCTGGTGCCCCGGCATCTCCCCCACTTTGTCTACCTGGGCGATTACAAGCGGTTTGGCCCGCTCGCTAAGGCCCTCAAGTACCAGGGTCGGCGCGAGCTGGCCCTATTTCTGGGCCAGCAAATCGCGCTGGGGGTCAAGCAAGCCGAGTGGGGGCTTGACGGCGTGACTGCCGTACCCACCCTGCTACACCGCAAGGTGCTGCGCGGCTACAACCAGGCCGAACTGCTGGCCCAGGCGGTAGCCAAAGAACTGTACATCCCCTACCAGAGTCTGCTCAAGCGCACCACACTAGATCAGTCGCAAACCCAAAAAACCTTGCAACAGCGCCTCGAGCTCGCCGAGGCCACCTTTCGGGCAACCCACCGGGTGAAAGGAATCTGGCTCCTGGTGGATGATGTGCTGACCACCGGCACCACTTTTGAACGGGCCCGCAAGACCTTGCTCGAGGCTGGAGCCGCCAGGGTGTATGGCGCGGCAATTGCGGTGAAAAGCCCACACCACCTGGCCCGGCACTCCTTATAATCTGAGCATAAAGCCCCTTTGAATTCAGGGGTTTTTGACATGTCGCACCGGCCCCACCAACCCCAAAGGCGGTGGGGCCGTTTGATAAAGGGGGGGACGCATGCTCAGACGACCACGTATTCGCAGGCTCGAGGAACTCCTCCCCTACATCCGCGAAGGCCGCTACCGCATTGGCCCGCATGTGGCCAAGCACATGCTGCAGGAGGGCTTCATCGAGCACGATGTGTTGCAGGCTGTGGAATGGGGCCGCGAGATGGCCGTTTATCCCGAAGACCAGCGGATGCTGGTGCTGGGCTATATGGTCTTTCCACCCAACCTCAAGCTACCCTTGCATGTGGTGCTGGAATACCGCGAACCGCGCTGGGTGGATATCGTGACCGCCTTCATCCCCAAGAAGCCCCACCAGGTGTACTCGAGGGCCCGCATGGCCGCCATCCTGCGCTACGATGGCACCTTCGAGGAAGTGCGCTGGGTCAGGCCAAAGTTTCTGACCGCTGAGGATATTCCGCGCTGAAGGTGGGTCTATGGTCTGTGGACGACAGCCGATAGCGCCGATAGCAGGGAGTGCTAGGCTACTTTTTCGCCCCTGCTTCACCAGGAGGTGGGAGGTAGGTTGTAGGGTGCAGACCTTGAAAACCCACCGCCCACCTCCCATCACCCACCCCCATCTCGTACTTCGCTGAAAGCTGGCCATACGCCTAAAGTTGGCATCAGGTACGCCTTGCGCGAATTGCACACTAGATTCCCAGCATCCGACGGGCCGCCTCGGCATCCTGGGCAAGCTGGGCCTTGAGGGCTTCCAGGCTCTCAAACTTCTTTTCGCCGCGCAGCTTGGTGAGGAACTCCACGCTCAGTTCCTGACCGTACAGATCGCCCGCAAAGCCAAACAAATGCACCTCGAAGCGCAACACCTGGCCCGAGACGGTAGGGCGGTAGCCCACGTTAGCCATGCCGCCAAAGCGACCCTGGGGGGTCTGCACCCGCACGGCGAACACGCCCATCGGCAGAATTTTGAGGGGGGCTACTTCGATATTGGCGGTGGGAAAACCCAACTGCCGCCCGAGTTTGTCGCCCTCCTGCACGATACCCCGGGCGGTGTACGTCCGCCCCAGGAGCAGCTTGGCCTCGTCAACCTCTCCCTCGCGCAGCAGGTCGCGGATACGGCTCGACTTGACCGGCCTGCCGCCCAGCTCGAGCAGCGGCAGAATCTGGGTAGGCGCTACCGTATTCAGGTCTTCCAGGCCCCCGGCCCTGGCCTGGCCAAAGCGGAAGTCGGTTCCAACATAAATACGCTGGGCCTCGAGGGTTCGCAGGTCGCCCAGGAACTCATCCTTACTGCGCTTGGAGAAAGCCTCGGTGAAGGGCACAATCAGGGCGATTTCAACCCCCAGGCCCCGCAAGAGCTCGAGCTTCTCCGACAAATCGGTCAGGAAGCCCTCCCCTCGCATGAAAACCTTGCTGGGGGGATCAAAGGTGTAGACCAAGAGCGGAATGTGCCCTTTCTTGGCCTCCTGCTGGGCCTGGTGAATCAGGTGCTGGTGCCCGAGGTGCAAACCATCAAAGCTACCAATGGCCACCACCTTGGGGCCGGCGGGTGCGTCGGAGGGGTCGTTAATCAGCAGCATGGTGAAGGGGGTGATGTTCTAAGCGCCTGTATAAGGTCCGGAGATGAATCCAGGCTGCGCTAGAAAATCATGCTCCGGGCGCAATACCCGAATGATTTTCGATCATGCCATTATCCGAAGCATAGGCGGAGGCACTTAGCACGCCAAACAATACTACAGGTAGCGGCTAAAGTTTGTTGCTGAAATCCTGGGTTGATGCCACGAACACAGCTTGAGCTTCGTACCGGCGTGGGCAAGGCCCGTTTTCTACCCGGAGCCCACAACGCTGCCCCCCAAAGCCCTCTCGCTAAGATAAAACAAAATCCCCGCCATGGCCGAGGCTGATATCTGCACCCTGCCGTCGCGGGCGGCCTGCAAAACCTGCCGGGGGTCGTGCCACTCGATGGTGATTTCTTCGTCGTCATCGGGTTGGGCATAGGCTGCCCGGAGGTGGGTGGCCCGGAAGACGTGGAGTTTTTCATCGCAAAATCCCGGTGACAGATAGAAGCCCGTGAGGTACTCGAGGTCGCCGGCCAACTGCGCCTCCTCGGCCAGCTCACGCCGGGCCGCTTCCTCAGGGGTTTCGCCGGGGTCTATGAGGCCCGCCGGAATCTCCAGGGTCTCGCTGCCAATGGCCGGGCGGTACTGCCGCACAAACAGAATCTGACCGTCTCGCTCGACCAGCACCGCGACTGCGTGGGCATGTTCGACAATCTCGTAGGGCCCCTCGAGGGCCAGGTTAAGGATGCGGCCTTTGTAAAGGTACTGCCGTTCGGGCATGCCCCCAAGCTAACGGCTAAAGAAACCCACGTCAAACCATGAAGCAACCCCTGGGGCCAACCGGATACACTGGGGTAACGCCTTCGGAGCCTTGCCATGACCCACCTAGCCCAGTACGTCGCCGGTTTCCTCTTCACCCCCGACAAAACTCGAGTGGTGCTGATGCGAAAGCACCGGGCCGACCCGGATGCACGGCTTTTCAATGGGGTGGGAGGCAAAATCATGCCCGATGAACTGCCTAAAGCTGCCATGTCCAGGGTTTTCAAGGAAGAAACCGGCGTCGCCATCCCCCCCAAAGAATGGATGGCACTGGCAAGGCTGGAGAGTTATACCTTTCAGGTTTATTTCTATGTGGCCGTCTCGGAGCTGGCCCTCGAAATCCAGGCTAAGGGCGAGGACGAAGTGGGTATTTTCGCCGTAAACGACCTGTTTGCTGGCCCGGTAGTGCCCAGTGTGCGCTGGTTGGTTCCCCTGGCTTTTGATAACCGGGTGCGCTTTCCGGTCATTTTCGAGGGCACGCCCTAGGGGGAGTAGGGGTCCGGGGTTATTGGTTGGGCTCGGCGAACCTGCTGGCTCCGATACCGACTCTGGGCGTGTAGCCAACTCTAAACAATACCCCGGTTGGGGCTGGGTGATAGGAGGTAGGCAGGAGGTCTCCATCACCTGTCCCCTACCCCCTACCCCCTGCATCGCCACTCCTGCAGTGCGTACTTTGCCCAAGCAAAGATGGTATGAACATTTGGGAATCGCTTCCAGACCCGATACACTATCGCTGGATGAGGGAAGATCGGCTGTTTGATCAGCTCAAGCGCGAAGTGGATTTGTTGGGGCGGGCTCTGGGGAAGGCCATCCGCACGCTTTCGGGCGAGCGCATGCTTGAACTCGAGGAACAGGTGCGCGAGCTGACCAAAGCCCTGCGGCAGAGCTACAGCGAAGCCACCCGCCAGCAGCTTCTGAGCATCGTGAGGGGCCTCTCGCTGGCCGAGGCCGAAAACATGATCCGGGCCTTTTCGACCTATTTTCATCTGGTCAACCTGGCTGAAGAACGCCACCGGGTACGGGTTAATCGGGACCGGGAGAAGAAAAGCACCCCGCAAGCCCCCAGGGGGGAATCGTTTCTGGCACTGGTGGGGCAGCTTAAACGCCAGGGTTTGAGCTATGAGCAGGCGGTGGATGTGCTCTCGCGGCTTCGGCTGCACCTGACCTTTACCGCCCACCCCACCGAGACCCGCCGCCGCACCCAGCGGTATCACATCAGCGAGATTGAAAAGCTCCTGGATGCAGCCGAGCGAGGGGGCCCCGAAGACTCAGGGCAGGAGAACAACGCGGAGGCTCCACCGCTCATTGCTGATTCCGACCCGCAGTTAGACGCTCGAGTGGCCCTGCTGTGGGGCACCTCCGAACTGCGCAAGTCGCGCCCAAGTGTGGAAGACGAGGTCAAGGGCGGCCTTTTCTACACCACCTATACCCTGTGGCAAGCCATTCCCCGACTGGTGGACGGGCTGGAAAGTGCGCTCGAGGCGCACTACGGCCAGCGCCACGATCTTTCGCCCCCACTGGTGTTTCGGCGCTGGATGGGAGGTGACCGCGAGGGCAACCCCAATGTGGGGCAGGAAGCTACAAGCTGGGTGCAGACATACACCAGCGAAACCGTCCTTCCGAAGTTTGTGGAGGACGGGGCCGGACGTATACGGAACCGGTCGCTCATCCAGGAGCGAACCAACGTTAAACGCCAAGTGCGGGTGACTGG
>CAZIXH010000272.1:0-6599 GCA_964543055.1 uncultured bacterium | reverse complement strand
GTGCGAGGGTCGGCGTCGTAAAGGGCCTCGATGTCGGAGAGCAGAATCAGGAGATCGGCCCCGACCAGCGTGGCGATG
The DNA here is from genome assembly GCA_964543055.1 of uncultured bacterium. Classification (GTDB taxonomy): domain Bacteria; phylum Deinococcota; class Deinococci; order Deinococcales; family Thermaceae; genus Meiothermus. The sequence continues at coordinate 6,521 of CAZIXH010000272.1, read as the reverse complement.
AGCGCCGAGAGCTGGTCGTTGTCGCCAAACTTGATCTCCTCCACCATTACGGTATCGTTCTCGTTGATGATGGGGACGATACCCCACTCGAGCAGCGTTTCCAGGGTCTGTCGGGCGTTCAGATACCGGTGACGGTGGGCCAGGTCTTCAGCGGTGAGCAAGATTTGCGCGACCTTCAGGTCGTACCAGCCAAAAGCCTGCTCCCACCAGTACATCAGCGTGGGCTGCCCCACCGCCGCAATGGCCTGTTTGGCGGGCATGGTTTTGGGGCGCTCCTTGAAGCCCAGCTTGCCCAGGCCGGTGGCCATGGCCCCGGACGAGACCAGCACCACCTCGCGTCCCTCGCCCCGCAAGGCCGCAACCTGGGACGCAATGGCCAGCTGCTGCTGTCGGCCGCCCGATCCGCTGATGACGGCGCTTCCCACCTTGATCACCAGGCGGCGGTAGGTTTGCAAAGGCAGGGGGGGACGGTCTCCCATAGTTCTGCGTTATCGTAACGCTTCTTGGGCTTTTTCTCACTCGGCTCATACGCCGGATATGGTGACATAGGGACATCATGCGCGCCTGGCCTGTGCTGGCTTTGTTATCTTTGGTGGCCTGTAATCCCTCGCCGGCGGTGCCGGACCCCGGTATGCCTTCGGTTTTGGGCGAGGTCACGATTCAAAAAACCGAGTGGGGTCAGAGCGTTCTCAAAACCGATCTGCGCCTGGTAGCGGGTAAGCCCGCGCTGTTGCGTGTGCACCTGACCGCCGACCGTGAGGGCTTGCCGGGGAGCCTCAGGGGCGAGGTATTTCGGGGCTCCAACCGGCTGGGGGAACTGAGCTTTACCGGCCCCGCTACCCTTCCCACTACCATCAACCCCGCCGAACTGGCCCAGACCTACCGGGCCACGGTGCCGGCTGGCTGGGTAGTGGTGGGGATGGAGGTGCGGCTACTGGCCGACCCCCTCAACCAGGTTGGCGAAAACAACGAGGCCGACAACCGCCTGACCCTCACCCCGACGGTGGGAGCAGGTACGCTGCTCCCCCTTACCCTGGTACCGGTGTTGCAGCCGGGGCAGACCGCCCCGCCTACCCTTCCGGGCGTGGACTTGCTGCGGGACATGCTTCCGGTGCAGGGGGTACAGACCTCCACCCGGGCCCCGTTCAGCTATGGCGCTACCGTGGGCAATGCCAGCAGCGACTGGAGCAACCTGCTCAGTGCCCTGCGCAGCCTGCGTACCAGCGACGGCAGCAGCCGTTATTACTACGGGGTAGTTCGGGTGGGGTATACCAGCGGCATTGCCGGGATTGGCTACGTGGGTTTCCCAGCCAGTGCCGGTTGGGACTTTGATAGTTCAGCCGCCCGCATCATGGTGCACGAGATTGGGCATAACCTGGGCCGGGGGCATGCGCCCTGCAACGTGACGGGTGAGTCGGGCTATCCCTATGCGGGGGGCTTTATTGGTACCTGGGGCTATAACGTGGCCAGCGGCGTACTGTTTAACCCAGCCCAGTACAAGGACGTGATGAGCTACTGCACCCCGCAGTGGATTTCCGACTATATGTACGAACGGATGCAGAGCTTCCTTGAAGCCCGCCCTACCAGCGCTCAGCAGCGCCTGGGGACAGCCCAAGAGGTGCTGCTCATCAGTGGGCGCATTCGCAACGGCGAGGCCCTTCTCAACCCTATAGTGAAGATTGAGGCCGTCCCCGAGCCGCCCCGGCCCGGCGCGTATCGCTTGCGGCTCGATGCGGCGGGGGGTCTGGTGGATATTTCGTTCCAGACCGAACAGGTGGAGGCGCCGCATGGGCCTGAGCAGCCCCCCCAGGCCTCCTGGTCGGAGGAGCATTTCAGCTTTAGCCTGCCCGACCCCGGCCCCATACGGGGGTTGGAAATTGCCCAGGCAGGCCACCCGCTGTTTCAGCGTGCAGTGGAGCCCCGCTTGCAGAGCCAGCTTGCTTCGCAGGTGGTTTTGCTCGAGCAGAACGGTAAAATCACCCTCTCGTGGGTCAGTAGTGCCTATCCTTACGCCTCGGTGGCCCACCTGGGCCGCCAGCGCACCACCCTGGGGCTGTGGCTAACCGGCGGCGAGGCCACCTTCTCGACTGAGGGCCTGGAAGCGGGAGGCCGGCTCGAGGTTACGCTATCGGACGGGTTCAACACCCAGCGCCTGGAGTTTGCTCGGTAGGCTAGCCCACCAGCTGCTCCAGCTCATCCACCATGTTTTTCAGCACCCCAAACCCCCGCTCCACCGGCTCGGGGCTGTGCATGTCAATCCCGGCGATTTTGAGCGCGTCCAGTGGGTAGACCGAGTCGCCCGCTTTCAGGAAGTCCAGGTAGCGCCGGGCGGCGGGTTCGCCCTGCTCGAGCACATCCCGCGCCAGCGCGTTAGCGGCGGCAATGCCGGTGGCGTACTGGTACACATAAAAGGGGCTATACAGGTGCGAGAAATGCATCCAGCCCGCGCCCAGCCGCTCTTTGTCCAGTTCTACTTCACCGCCATAGCCCTCGGCGAAGAGTTCGGCCAGACGTTCTATCAGGAAGGCTGCGGTCAGGGCGCCGCCTTTTTCGATGCGGGTGTAAAGTTCCTGCTCGAAGCGGGCCAGGGTGGGCATCACAAACAGGTAGCGGTGGAAGTTGGCAAAAGCCTCCTCCAGCACCGCCAGTTTGTAGGCGGGGGTTTGGGCCTCGCGCAGCAGCATGGCCCGCACCAGGGCCTGGTTGAAGTTGGAGGCCACCTCGGCAATAAAGAGGCTGTAGCGGGCATAGACGATGGGCTGGGTTTTGCGGGTGAAGTAGCTGTGCATGGAGTGGCCGAGTTCGTGGGCCAGCGTACTCATGGAAAACAGGTCGTCGGACCAGCTCATGAAAATATAGGGAAAGGTGCCCTTGAGCCCCGAGGAGAAGGCCCCGGCTCGCTTGCCCTGGTTCTGCCCCCAGTCCACCCAGCGCTCCTCAAACAACCCCCGCCGCATGGGCTCTACGTATTCCTGCCCGAGTGGTTCCATGCCGCGGCAGATGGTCTCGGCGGCCTCCCAGAAGGTTATCTTGGGGCTTGGCACCAGCGGCGCGGGTGCGTCGTAGATGGGTACGTCGTAGCTGTGGAGCTGGCCACCCATTGCTTTCTTGCGGATGCGCCAGAAGCGGTGCCAGGTGGGCAGGTTGGCCCGGAAGGTAGCCAGCAGGTTGTCGTAAACGGCCCGTGGGATGTTGTCGCCGCAGGTGCGGCTCACGGCCAGGGCCATCTCGAGGCTGCTTTGGTAGTTCCTTGTGCGGGCCTGAAAAGCGAAGCTCTTGACGCCGCCCTGGAGCGTGGCGGCCAGGGTGTTTTTGAAGGCCAGGTGTCCATCGGCATAGGACTCCCATGCGGCCTTGCGAACGGCGGGGCTGGGGTGCACCAGGAGCTCACCAATGGTGCTGTGAGAAACCGGGAGGTGCTCGCTCTCCTGCGCTACAGGTCTGAACTGCATGTCGGCGTTGGTGGCCGCATAGGCGGTGGCGGCGTGCCCCCCCAAGGGGTCGGAGACGGCGGCCAGCACGGCCTCGACCTCCTCGCTGCGGACGTGGGGTTGGCGGGTTCGCAGCGCTTCAAAGTAGTGCCGGTATACCGCCAGGGCAGGCTCGCTTTGCATGAAGCGTTCCAGGGTTGGGGCTGGAATGCCCAGGATCTCCGGCTCGAGGTAGGCACCTGCTGCGGCCAGCCGCGTGACCACCGTGCGGGCTTCGCCGACCATGCGGGTAAAGGCGGGGTTGGCGCTATCGGTAGCGAGCTGAAGGGAGGCGTACTGAAAAACCTTCATGGCCTGCAACATGCGCGTTTCGTAGGTTTGCAGCGCTTGCAGCAGGAGCTGGGGCGATTCCCCCAGTCGCCCGGCAAAAGGCTTGACCTCCTCCACGGCACGGGCGGCCTCCTCGAGCGCCGTGCGCCACTCGGCCTCCGAGGCAAAGAGGGCCTCGAGGTTCCAGGTTTGCTCCTTGGGTAGTTCGGATCTTCTGGGTAGGGTACTCATCCGGGCCATTCTACCCACAAACTGACCCTGCGGTCAGTCGGCCAGGAAGTCGCGGAACCAGCGCCCGCTGTCCTTCAAGATGCGGCGCTGGGTGGGGTAGTCCACGTATACCAGCCCAAAACGCGGCCTGTAGCCCTCGGCCCACTCGAAGTTGTCCAGCAGGCTCCAGTAAAAATAGCCCTCCACCGGTACCCCCTCCTGCCTGGCCCGCAATACCTGGGCCAGGTGGGCCTGGATGAACTGTATGCGTTTAGGGTCGTGCACCTGCCCATCCTCTACGGTATCGGGAAAGGCCACCCCGTTTTCGGTGACGATGATGCGCTTGACCCCTTGGTAGGCGGCAAACTGCTTGAGCAGGTGATAGATGTTCTCTGGCCAGACCTCCCAGCCCATCTCGGTCAGCTCCCCGCTACCGCGCTCAGCGTGCGGAATCTCCTGACCCCAGGTGCCTGGGGTAAAAAGGTCGAAGCGAACAAGTTGGCGGAAGTAGGTCTGCAAGCCGATAAAGTCGAAGTCGAAGGCCAGTTTCTCCAAATCGCCGGGGCGGATGTAGCGCTGTAGCAGGCGCAAAAAGGGCATGGTTTTCCAGGGGTAGCCCAGCCCCAGGGCCGGCTCGAGGAAGAGTCGGTTGGCGATCACGTCGTAGTTGGCGGCGGCCATCCGGCTGAGCCAGGTGGGGCCGGCAGGCAAAACATAAGAGGCCGAGAAGGTAGTGCCAATCTGGGCGTCGGGCACGTGGGCGCGGAGAATGCGCCCTCCCTCGGCCTGGGCCAAGGCGGCGTGGTGGATGGCGGGCAAAAAGTTGCCAAAGCCCTTGCGGCCTGGGGCATGGGTGCCCTGCATGTAGCCCAGCACCGTAAAAACCGTGGGCTCGTTGAGCACCATCCAGTGTTTGACCTTGTCGCCGAAGGCTTTGCTACATACCTCCACGTACTCGGCGAACCAACCCACGATGTCCCGGTTGGTCCAGCCCCCCTTGTCCTCCAGTACCTGCGGCAAGTCCCAGTGGTAGAGCGTGACCCAGGGTTGCAGGCCGAGCTCGAGGGTGCGGTCTATCACCCGATGGTAGAAGTCCAGCCCTTTGGGGTTCACTTTGCCCGTTCCATCCGGCAAAATGCGCGGCCAGGCCAGGGAAAAGCGGTTAACCTGCATGTTCATCTCGCGGATGAAAGCAATATCCTCGGGGTAGCGGTGGTAGAAATCGCAGGCCACATCGCCGTTCTCGCCGGTTTTGATTTTGCCGGGGGTGTGGGAAAAAGTGTCCCAGATGGAAGGGCTGCGCCCGTCCTCGTTTACCGCGCCTTCAATCTGATAGGCCGCCGTAGCGACACCCCACAGAAAACCGGGGCCGAAATCTTCTTTGCGGAAGGTTGTCACGGTTTCAATCTACTAAAGGAACCGACCCTTATCCACTTTTGTGCTGTTCTGGGGTATGGTGGGGGCTGTGGAAATCCGACCCGAACGCCCGGAGGAATACGCACGGGTGGAGCAAATCCACACCCTGGCCTTTGGGGGCTCCCAGGAAGCCCGGGTGGTGGCCCTGGTGCGCCGGTCGCCTTTTTACCGGCCCGAGCTATCGCTGGTGGCGGTGGTGGAGGGGGAGCCCGTAGGGCACATTCTGTTTAGCGAGGTGGGGTTGCAGGATGAAACCGGCATTATGCGGAAGGTAGTGGTGCTGGCCCCTTTGGCGGTGCATCCAGCATTTCAAAACCTGGGTGCGGGCAAACACCTGGTGGAAGCCGGGTTGGCACGGCTGGAAGCCCTGGGGGCGCCGCTGGTGCTGGTGCGGGGCCATGCCCACTACTACCCCCGCTTCGGTTTTGTGCCCTCGGAGCAACTGGGCATCCGCCCGCCGTTTGCAATAGCCCCCCAGGAATACATGGCCAAACCGCTTTCGGCTTACACCTCCGCGTACCGGGGCATCGTGCGCTACCCGGCAGCCTTTGCCGAGGTAGGCTACCCGGTGGAGTACGGCCTATAAGGGCACAACCTGTACCTGTGCGCCGACCGGGTCGGTAAGGGTCTGGGTCCGGCCCCGGAGGGCGATCTGGTAGGCGAGCAGCCCGGTAGCGTCGCTGGAGGCGGTGCGCCCCCGCGCCCACAGGTTGATGCCAATGTGATGATGGTAGCCATCGGCGGCCAGAAAGCGGGCGCCGGGGTAGTCGCCCTGCATTAGCTGTAGGCCCAGCCCCTCGTAGAACGCCTGGGCTTCGTCCAGGTCGCGCACGTGAAGGTGCAGATGCCCCAGGGTGGTTTCTGGGTCGAGTGGTTGGCTGCCGTTGGCTTCGGCAAGAAGGCCTTCCAGGTTAAGCGGCTCCGAGACCATGGCCAGCCGCCCGCCCCGGAAGGGCCACTCGAGCCGGGGCCGGTCGCGGTAGAGCTCGAGCCCGTTGCCCTCGGGGTCGGCCAGGTAGAGGGCCTCCGAGACGCCGTGGTCGGAGGCGCCCTGAAAGTGGGGGTAGCGGGCCTCCACCAGCCGCCGGAAGAGGGCGGCCAGGGCAGCCCGGCTGGGCAGCAGCAGGGCCAGGT
>CAZIXH010000271.1:0-2646 GCA_964543055.1 uncultured bacterium | reverse complement strand
TTGGCCCTAGTGGACGACCGAACGCCGCTGGCTCCGCGGAGCCGACTGTACGCAGACCCCGGCATGTTTCCTGTTCAGCTCAAGGACCGGGGGCGCGGCGGCAGGGGCCTGGTAGACGCCGCCGAGGGCGAGGCCGCCGAGGAGCCCCTGCCGGTGCACCAGGACCTCGAATGGCTCGAGGCCCGCCTGATTCCCGACCGCGAGATGCTACTGGGCTTTGGGAAACCGGCCGATGGCAACTTCAGGAATGCAAAAGGGCCAGATCAGGGGCCGGTGGTGCCGTTTTGAGCCCTCCCAAAGGATTCCTGAAACCGTTACTACAGAAAAGGCCTCCACACCGGGCTCTCGAGGTCGGTCAGTACCTCCGGCGCATTGAAGTGGTGAAGTCCGGGCAGCGAGATCACGTCAGGGCAGTTGTTGGGCCAGGTCTGGTGCAATAGCTGGCTCTGTCGGTGGAATTCGCTGGACTCGAGCGCCCCTACCGCCAGCAGCAGGGGTACTCGGAGGGTGGGTGGTTTGTAGACGGGGCTCGAGGCCCGTGCACTCGCGGGGTCGAGCCGCAGGTCGCTGTTGACCGAAACCTGCAACAGGGGCTCGAGGTCAAAGAGTCCGCTGATGGCGATACCACCAGCAATCGCCCCCAAAGCTACACCGTAGGCCTCCCAGGGGGTCGCAAACATCTCGGCGGTCAGGTGCCCCCCGGCCGAATGCCCGCTGATGAGCATGGGGCTCTGGACTCCATACCGGGGGGCCTCCCGGGAGAGCCAGGCCACGGCCCGGCGGCACTGCTCGGTAATCTCGGCCAGGCGCACTGCAGGGCACAGGGCGTAGTTCAGCACCGCCACGCTGATACCGGCCCTCACCAGCGGCGGGGCCAGCCAGGAAAAGTCGTCCTTGTCGAAGGCCCGCCAGTAGCCCCCGTGTATGAACACCAGGAGATAGCGGCTGTTCGGGGCCGGGAAGAGGTCGAGGGTTTCCTGGGGGCCAGCCCCGTAGGCCAGGTTGGCGTGGTGTTTCAGCACTTGCCGGGCTGCATAGGAATCTTCGGCCCAGCGCCGGAAATACTCGGCAGCATCGGGCACCGAGAGCCGGGGGCTGTACTCGAGTTCGTGCCAGGAAGGGGTGTTCATGGTTGAGAGTCCATAGCTGATGGCTGAAAGCTTATAGCGGATAGCCCCTTGCTAATAGCTATTTCTATACGCTCAGATACCGTTTCCACAACTCGGGCTGAGTCCTCAGGGCCTCCGAGTCGCCCTGCCAGACCACCCGCCCACGCTCGAGGATGGTGTGCTGGTCGGCCAGGGCAATCAGGCGTTCGACGTACTTGTCAATCACCAGGATAGTCTGCCCACTTTCCTTGAGAAGCCGAAGTACCCGCCAGATTTCCTCGCGCAAAAGCGGGGCCAGGCCTTCGGTGGCCTCGTCCAGAATCAGGAGGCGCGGATTGGTCATGAGCGCCCGCCCCACCGCCAGCATCTGCTGCTCGCCGCCAGAGAGCTGGTTGCCCAGGTTGTGTTGCCGTTCCTGCAAACGGGGGAACAGCTCGTAGATGCGGGGTAGCGTCCAGTGGTTGGGGCTTTTGTTGCGGTTGGCGGCAAAGGCGATCAGGTTTTCCTTCACGGTCAGGTTGGGGAAGATCTGCCGCCCCTCGGGCACCACCGCGATGCCCAGAGCGGCAATCTGCTCGGGCGGCAGGGCCTCGATTCGTGCACCTGCGAAGCGAATCTGACCCGAGCGGGCCGGGGTCAGGCCCAGGATGGAGCGCACCGTGGTAGTCTTGCCCATGCCATTCCGGCCCAGCAGGGTGGCAACCTGGCCCTCTCGGATTTGCAGGCTCAGGTTGAACAAGACCTGGCTGGGGCCGTAGAAGGTCTGCAAGTCCTGGATTTCCAGCAGAGCGCTCATGGGTGCTTGCCTCCGGGGTCATCGCCCAGGTATGCCTTGTGGACCTCGGGGTTGGCCCGGATTGCCTCGGGGGGGCCAGAGGCAATTACGTGCCCATAGACCAGTACCGAGATGCGCTGGGCCAGCCGAAAAACCGCGTCCATATCGTGCTCGACCAGCAAAATGGTCACGCTTTGAGAGAGCCGGGCGATGAGGTCTACCATCTGCCCCGACTCCTCGGGCCCCATGCCGGCCATGGGTTCGTCGAGTAAAAGCAGCTTGGGCTTGCAGGCCAGGGCCAGCCCCACCTCGAGCTGCCGCTGTTCGCCGTGCGAGAGCTGGGCTACGGTCATGTGGTTGCGGGGGGTCAGGCCCAGCAGTTCAGCGATCTGCTCGGCTTCCTCGCGCAGCGCCTTTTCGCGCTTAACCGGACTCCAGAAGCGAAAACTGCTGCCACTGCGGGCCTGTATGGCGAGCTCGAGGTTCTCCAGTACGGTGTAGCTCTTGAACAGGTTGGTGATCTGAAAAGTGCGGGCCAGCCCCAGCCGCACCCGCTGGTGCTGGGGGGTATGGGTAATGTCGTGCCCATCGAAGCGAATACGGCCTTTGGTGGGCTTCAGGGCCCCGCTAGTCTGGTTGATCAGTGTGGTCTTTGCAGCCCCGTTGGGGCCAAGCAGGTGGTGAATCTCTCTCGCTTCAACGCTCAGGTTGAAGTCGTTCACCGCCATTAACCCCCCACACCGGCACCCTATACACGATTGC
>CAZIXH010000270.1:0-8852 GCA_964543055.1 uncultured bacterium | reverse complement strand
CCCGCTACCAGTCCGATCCACAGGCTAGAAAGATTCACGCCCCCCGTTATACCACGAACGGGTCGGATTTTAGATTCAAAATGGGCCTTATGGCAGGGCGGTTTGTAACCAGCGAAGCCAGTTTTCCCCCAGTACCCCACTTCGGAAAGGTTCAGGAACCAGGCCCCCGATTTTTTGCAGGTCGGAGGGCTGGTTCAGGCCCTCCGGGTTTTCGTGCAGGCCAAAGCCTCCATCAAAGTCGGAGCCGATGCCCACTTTGTCCCAGCCAATCAGGCTGGCGGTGTGGGCCATGTGCCGTCCGACCACTTCCAGCTTCACCCGCTCCATGCCGCGTTGCCAGGTGTGCTCCAGGAAAAACCCAAAGAGCACCGTGCCGATCACCCCGCCGCGCTGGCCGATGGCCCGGATCATGGCATCGCTCAGGTGGCGGTTAGCAAAAGGGGGCTCTTCGCCCCCGAGCAAGGCTCGAGGGTTGCTGTGGGTAGCACAAACCGGCCCCTCAAATACCTCCAGGGCCTGCCAGAAGGCTTGTTCGTCCATGTGGGAGAAGTCCAGGGCCAGGCGGTGCTCGTGCATGGCGTGCATCAGTTCAAATCCCAACTCGCTCAGGCCGCCGGGTTCGCGGGTTCCGCCCGAGTAGCGGGTGCGGTTCCAGGCAGGGCCGATGAGCCGCACCCCCTGTGCCTTCCAGAACCCCACTTCGCCGGGTTCGCGGATACACTCGGCGCCCTCGATCAGGATGACCAGGGCGGTCACATGGTCCTCCGGCCACAACGCCAGATGCCTTTGCAGGCTGGCCCGATCACGCAGAATGCGTACCCACCCCTGTTCTTCCCAGCGCAGATACACCTCGAGCTGCCGCAGGGCTTGCTGGTGAGCGCTCTGGGGGTCAGTGTACTTGCGCGGATCTACCCAGAGGGTTGCAAAACAGATGCCTATGTTGCCTTCTCGAAGGGCAGGCAGGGTCACGACGGGCACATCGGGGTGGGCGTCCTGTTTGCGCAACGCCGCAAGTGGCAGGGTGAGGTCGCGCCCCAGGTCTACTACGTTGTGGGCCAGGTCGAGGTGGGCATCTACAATCATGCCCACAATACTAACGTGCTTTTTGGTGTGGGCTGGAGTCCATGCTAGGCCCGGCCAAACAGGAGCCTCGAGGCCCGCAGTCGGCTGGCCAGGATTCCCACCGCCAGGGGAATAAGGAGCGATAAGGCCACGTATATGGCAAAAGCGGGGCGGACCCCTAGCGCCTCGGGGAAATCGGGGGTGCGCTCGAGCATCCGAATCACGAGTGGGTGAATCAGATAGATGTGCAGCGAATAGCGGCCCAGAAACTGCAAAGCATTACTCAGGCGGGTGCGCGAGAGCCAGATGGCCAGCGAGACCAGCACAAAGGAAATCGCGCTGCTATAAATCCAGTAGCCGACCTGGTACTGGAAGGTATTGACCGGGATGTTGCGGATGGCGTCGTAGGCCAGGGGCAGGTAGAGACTCATGCCGATGCCCAGGAATACCAGCCCCCACACCCGGTAACGCTGTAAGACCCCGTCTAGCCGGTGCATTTCGTTGACTAGGGTGAGGGCTACGGCCAGGGTGGGCAGGTACCAGATGAGGGTGCTGCCAGGAAAGGGGACTTGCCAGTAGAGGCGATTGGCCCAGTAAAAAGCCAGGGTGAGGCCGATGCTGGCCAGCAAGACAGCCCAGGCCGGAATCTTGCGGCGCAAGACCGGCAGCACCAGGGGCATCAGCAGCACCAGTTGAATGGCCAGCACCATGTAGTACAGGTGGAAGTAACTCTTGCCCCAGAGCAGGTAGATACCGATTCGCTCTGGGGTGAGGGGCGGCAGGTTGCCCTCGTAAATGCGGAATAGAATGTAAATCCCTGTCCAGACCAGATACGGCACCACCACCGGACGCAATCGTGCCCACGAATAGGGCTGGGAGTTGCGCAGCAGGCTCATGCCGATCAGGATGGTGGAGAGAAACAGAAAAGCCGGAACCACCCAAGCCAGCAGCCGGTTGGCGGTGGCGATGAGCCACCAGTACTCCGAATCCTGGGGTACTTCACGCAAAAAACGCCCTCCCACGTGGGCCACCAGAACGCCCAGAATGGCAATGCCCCGGTAGACATCCACCCAGGGAAGCGGGCTGTTGGTAGCGGCAACGGAAACACTCGAGCCCATACCCTCACGAATAGCCGAGTTGCATTAGAGGAACCCTCCGAAATGCATGTGAAAATTTGTTTCCCAGAGCCAAATTGGCGAATCGCTTGGCCAGAATATTCTTGCTGAACGCAATGCTACGAATACTCTGGAAAAAAAGTATGGCTTAATGTTCAGGGTTTAAGCCAGGCTTCAAGCGCCTGATCGACCAGTTGCCAGATGGCGGGGGTGGTGTTGTGCTCGAGGTCGGGGTAGAGTACCAGCTGATCCTGCTTGAAAGAACCAAGGCTGCCAAACGGCCCCAAACAAGCCCGTTCCTTCAGGAGGGGTGCTGTCCACAACTGGCCTTCGCGGGTCAGGGCGACCCGCCGCACGGTTTTTCCGTCGGCTTCGCGCGCCTTGGCAAGGGCACAGTATTGTAGGGGCGAGACGATGGGGTCGTTGCCTGCCGCAACCAGCAGCAGCGGGGCCTTGACCTCGTGAACCCAGGCAAGGGGACTGCGCTCACGGTAACAGGCTGGACAGGCCTCGGGCGATGCGCCAATCAGGGCCTGCCAGCGCTGGTAGGCCTCGGTGCGGCCATACTGCTTCAGGCGCTCCATCATAGCCTCAAAATCGGTTGCACCCAACAAGAAGGCCACCCCCAGAGCCCTTGGGTCGCCCCGGGCTGCGCTCAGAGCCACACAGGCCCCCAGTGAAACCCCCACATAGGCCCGCTTGTTACTGCCTCCCAGGCGCTCCAGGCCATCGGCCAGCAAGCGTACATCCGACCCTTCTTGCTTGCAAACTTGCATCTGACCCTGGCTCTGGCCCTGGCCACGCAGATGGGGCAAAGCGACCAGATAGCCCGCCTGGGCCCAGGTGCGGCAGAGCGCCTGGGTGCTGGCATTGGGGCCTACAAAACCGCCATGTACCAGGACCACGCTGGGGAATGGCCCTGGGCCATTGGGTTTGCAGATTTCCGCATAGAGCCCCACATCGGTTTGGTAATAGAGGGCCAGACGGCTGATGGTTTCATCGGGAAGGCGCTGAACTTTCCAGTCCTCGCCAGGCCAGTCCTTACCAGGGCGGGGCTGTAGCAACACAATTACACCCATAACCAGGATGACCCCTATCAGCAGGAAAAAAACAAGCTGTACCGGGCTGCGCATCTGCCACAGTATGCCAAGTTTGGCTGAGAATTTGGCCTCAACCCATACTTTCGGGGCGGGTTTTCCGGCATCATAGCCCACGTGAATCTGGTCTGGCACCGCGCCGATCTTCGTTTGCACGATAACCCCGCCCTTGGCGAAGCCCTGAAAACCGGCCCGGTGGTGGGTCTGGTGGTGTTTGACCCCAACATTCTGCAAAACACCAGCCCGCGTCGGCGGGCCTGGTTTTACCAGAATGTGGCCGCGCTGCGTGAGGGCTATAGGCGGCGGGGGGGTAGCCTGCTGGTTCGCACCGGCCTTCCCTGGGAGGTGTTGCCTCAAGTGGTGGGCGAACTGGGGGTGAAAGGTGTTTTTGCGGTCCGCAACTCAACCCCCTACGCCTGGTTTCGGGACCGGAAGGTACAGGAGGCCCTGCCGGGCGGTGTTCGCTGGCTCGAGGGCCAGTACATCCACGAACCGGGCACCATTCTGAAGCCCGACGGAGGCCCCTACACCCTCTTAACCCCCTGCTCCAAACGCGGGGGGGCCGCCCAGGGGCCGGGTTTGCGCGAGGCACCCGCCCATTTCCCCGGTACTACCCTTCCGCCCGGCTACGACCTGGGCAGCATCCCCGAAGAGGCTTCGGACGTTCCGCTACCGCCGGTAGGGGAGGAAGCGGCCCTGCGGGCGCTCGAGGCCTTTCTCCACAATAAATTGCCCCAGTACCACCAGACCCGCGATGGGCTGGCTGGGGAAGGGGTCTCGAGGCTTTCCTACTACTTCACCCTGGGGGTGCTCTCGCCCCGACTGGCCGCCCGCCGGGCCCAGCAGGTGGGCGGCGAGGGAGCACGCAAATGGGTGAACGAGCTGTGCTGGCGCGACTTTAGCGGCGATCTGCTCTATCACCGCCCCGATATGCTCTCCTCCGCCTACGACCCCCGCTGGAACGACCTCCCCTGGAACGACGATAGCGAGCTTTTTGCAGCCTGGCTGCACGGCCAGACCGGTATTCCAGTGGTGGACGCCTGTATGCGCGAACTACGGGCCACAGGCTTCCTCTCAAACCGGGGGCGGATGGTGGTAGCGCAGTTTGCGGTCAAGCTGGCCCTTTTGCCCTGGCAGAAGTGCGAGCGGGCTTTCCGCGACCTGTTGCTCGACGGGGACAACGCCTCCAACCTGCAGGGCTGGCACTGGGCAGGCGGGCTGGGCGTGGATGCGGCGCCCTACTTTCGGGTTTTCAACCTGATCACCCAGGCCGAGACCCACGACCCCGGTGGCACCTGGCTCAAGCGCTGGGTGCCCGAATCGAACGGCCTTGCTCAGCCCTACAAAGCACCCGTGCTGGATCTGGAGTTTGCTCGCCGACGCTACCTCGCGGCTGCCGAGAAGATCGCCAAAAAGCCGGGCATGGCGGCAGAGAGTCAGGGGCCGAAGGCCAGAGGTTTCTAGTGGCTAGACAAAAATCCTATCTGCCGATTGTTGGCTGCCACCAGCACGCCCTCGAGCAAGGGTTTGCACCGGTTGAGGATTTGTGGGCGATCAAGGTCAAGCGCTAAAAGCAGGTGTTACCGGGGCAGCCTCAGCCCTTGTCAGACCTGTGACTTGCGACAGACTGCGAACCTCTACACGAAGCTCTGCCCCGATACTCAATTTCCAGGGATTCGATATGCGCTACAAAGGCTTCAAAGCACATCTACCGGTCAAGGTATGTCCGGTTTGTGGTCGGTCTTTTCAGTGGCGCAAGAAATGGGCCCAGAACTGGCCGGATGTGAAGTACTGTTCGGAACGCTGCCGAGGCCAGGCCAGGGGGAGGAAGGGTTGAGTGAGCTGGCAGGGGAACGCATAGCCCAGCAACTGCTGCTGTGGGCGCTGGTGTGTTTGGCGGCCGCTCTTTTCGGTTTGTGGCGCACTCAACATGCCTTCTGGAGGCCGTTCTGGTTCATGACCGGGGTCTGGGCGTTGGTAAACGCAGCGATTACCTATAGAGGCTGGCTGGGGGCCGAACCCGACCCGGCAAGCCTCCGCCAGCTCCTTTGGATTAATGTTGGGCTCGATGCCCTGTACGTGGTGGTAGGGCTGGCTTTGTGGCTGAGCCCAAAACCGATGCACAAGGGGTTTGGCCTCGCTATCATGGTGCAGGGATGGTTCTTACTAGGCTTCGATGTGTTACATGCCCTACAAATCTGAACGTAACTTGGACAAATGTTGTACTAATCCTCTACGTATAACGTAATCATCAGAGGTTGCGAGGCAGGTGTTCATCAGCCCAAAGCCGATACCAACGGCCTGGGTGCGAGTGAAGACTTGACCTCTAACCCAATCCAAGTTGTACAGGGAGGTAGGAAATGAAACTCAAGGCATTGTTTGTAGCAGGCAGCTTGGCCCTGGCCGCCCTCGGCCTGACCCTGACCAGCGCCCAGAGCACCACCCAGAACCAGACCATCGCGCAGATTGTGGCCACCAACCCCAACTTCAGCACCCTGCTGGCCGCCGTCCAGGCCGCTGGACTGGCCCAAACCCTCTCGGGCCCTGGCCCCTTCACCGTCTTTGCGCCCACCAATGAAGCTTTTGCCAAGATTCCCAAGGCAGACCTGGATAAACTGCTGGCTGACAAGGCAGCCCTGACCAAGGTTCTGACCTACCATGTGGTGGCTGGACGGGTTCCCTCGAGCCAGGTCGTGAACCTCAAAGAAGCCAAAACCGTAGAAGGGCAAAACGTGGCCATTGCGGTAAGGGATGGCAAGGTAATTCTGAACGGCAACTCTACCGTCACGGCAGTAGATATTCAAGCCAGCAACGGGGTCATTCACGTGATTGACACCGTGCTGCTGCCAAAGTAACCCATGCAAACTGGACGCCCTCGTTATGGGGGCGTTCTTTCGTTCTTCTCCGGCGAGAGTTCGTCTGTAGGCCAGAGAGGTTGCCGAACTGCGCATCTCACGATACGATGACCTGGCAAGTTTATAAACCCTGTCGGTAGAAAGGAGCGTCGTATGCGGTGGATGAAATGGATCGCGGGCCTGATGCTGGTGCTGGGTTTTGCGCTGGCTCAAGGAGGGGGCAACACAGCCTTTGTACGCTTTGCCCATCTGGTGCCCGATGCCCCGGCGGTGGATATCCTCTCCGGCGGTAACAAGGTTTTTGAGGCCCAGGCTTTCAAGGATGTGACCTACTACGCTGAGGTGCCCGCCGGTAGCCTAACCCTGACGGTGCAGACTACCGGGCAGAACCCGGTCAAGGTTGCTGACGTGCCCATTCGCGTGCAAGCGGGCAAATACTACACGGTCATGGCGCTGGGTACGGCCTCGACCCTCAAGGCCCGGCTGGTTGAAGACCGCATCGCCCCTGCCGAAGGGGTGGCCAAGGTTCGCATCGTGCATGCCTCGCCGGATGCCCCGGCGGTAGACGTGGCCCTCAAAGGGGGGCCGGTGCTGTTCCGCAACCTGGCTTTCAACCAGATTTCCGGCTACGGCACGGTTCCGGCGGGGGTTTACAACCTCGAGGTACGTCCCACCGGCACCACCACGGTAGCGCTGCCGCTCGAGGGGGTGGGTTTTGAAGGCGGCAAGGTCTATAGCGTCTTTGCAGTAGGCTTGCTGGCAGGCCAGACCCTCGAGGTGATCGTGGTCGAGGATAGTTTTGGCAGTCCATGAGGGCCAAGCGGGTTAGAGGGTGGGCTTCGGCCCACCTTTTTTTGTGGGCTCTGGTCAAGTCTGAACCCCGGGGTGGCCTCAGGATAGAAGGGTATGCGTAGGTGGATGGTTCTGGCTTTAGTTCTGCTGGGCATGGGTCTGGCCCAGCCCGCTCGTTGGGCAGGCCAGCCCGAGTACCGGGCTATTCCGGGCGCACCGACGGCAGCGGGGGCGGCTCTGGACCGAAGTTATGTGCTGGTCTACCCAGCCCAGGGAACCCCGCGCGGCACCATCGTTTTGGTGCCGGGGTTCCTGGGGGGTGCCACCAACTTTGACGCCCTGGCCCGTCGGCTGGTGCTGGCGGCCCCTGGCTGGGCGGTCTGGGCCTGGGATCGGCGGGCCAACGGCCTCGAGGATCGCCGGGGCTTTACCTCGCCCGACCCCTGGGCCTACTACCAGAACTACCCGTTGCCCGATTTTCCCTTCCTCAAGGACTGGGGCCTGAAAGTACACCTGGACGACCTCGAGCAGGTGGTAGACCAGGCCCGCAGCAGCGGCCCGGTGGTGCTGGTCGGGCACTCGCTGGGTGCGAGCCTGGCCTCGCTCTTTGTACTGTACCGGGGGGATAAAATCAGCGGCCTGATTTTGCTGGATGGAGCACCCCGCCTGATTCCTCTCACCCGTGAGCAATACTTTGGCGGCACCGAAGGGGGTTTTGGGCGGCTGGCTGGGCTCAACGAACTACTGGAAGGCAGGGCCCCGCCCTACATCAACGCTTTCGGGCTCAACCCGGTGGGCTTTGCCCAGGCCGAAGCCCAGGCTTTCATGACCGCGCAGAACCCCCAGGCCGACGCCCCACCAGGCTGGGTGCCTTTCCGGGCAAGTCGGCTGGCGGCGGCCCTTTCCCGCGTGGACGACCGCTATGCCCTGTCGCCCATTTTCTCGGTCTCGGTGGGGCAGTCCACCGGGCGCGAGGGGATTAGCCTGTTCAGCTTTTTTGTGGGGAGTGTGGTCTACACCATCCGGGGCCCCAGGGGGAGCCGGGTGGAGTGGCGCGATAGCGGCGAGGCCACCGATCCGATGGAATTTATCTCATCGTATGCCAACCCTACCACCGGCTTCTCGGAGTGGTTTTTCCCCTACCGCCTCTCCCTCGACATCTCGGCCTACGATGTGGCCATGCCCGAGCTGAGGCCGCGCTCGCTGGCGTATCCGGTGCTGGCCCTGGGCGCGGGGCGGGGGTTGCTCCCGCAAACCAGCAATTTTCAAAGTGTAGGGGAGGTTTTCCCCAATACTCGAGTAGACATCCGAATCCTGCCGGGCCTCACGCACCTGGACATCCTGACCAGCCGCAACGGCGCTGCGGTGGGCCCTATTGCGGCTTACCTGCAAGGGGTGCGCTGACAATCTTTGGCCCTAGACCCTTGGCCCCAGGCTCTCGACCTTCGTATGACCCTCTGGATTCTCGGCGACCAGCTCAACCATGCCGCCCTCGAGCAGCTATCGCCCCGGCGGGTGCTGCTCTTGGAGGCCTACGAGCTGGGGCGTACCCCGCCCATGCACCCGCAGAAGCTGGTGCTCTTTTTCAGCGCTATGCGCCACTTTGCCCAGGAACTGCGGGCGGGCGGAAGGGAGATCATCTACCTGCAGGCCGATACCCTGGCCGAAGCCCTGCAAGCGTTTTTCCAGGCCTACCCCGGCGAAACCCTGTACCAGATGCAGCCCGCCGACCATGGCTTCGCCGAGCGGGTGGGGGCAATCGTGGAAGGCCAGGGCGGCAGGTATCACCTGCTACCCAACCGGCTCTGGCTGTTGCAGCCGGAGGATTTTGACCGCTGGGCGGGGAACCGCCAGACCTACCGCCTCGAGTACTTCTACCGTTTCATGCGCCAGCGCACCGGCTACCTGATGCAAAGGGGCCAGCCGGTGGG
>CAZIXH010000269.1:0-4341 GCA_964543055.1 uncultured bacterium | reverse complement strand
GGCTACCGACCTCTCGCGCTCCTGGCAGGGCTGGCCGGGTACGCCCGCGTTGATGGCCGAGCTGATGCGCTGGCTTTCGCAGACCCCGGCCCGGCCGAGGGTGCAGGCCATACGCGAGCCCGACGCGCTGTGGGTACTGCTGGAGGGCCAGTTCGAACGACCCAGTGTACGGGCTGGCGGCCTCGAGCAAAGCCTGGCCCCCACCGGGCCCCTGCGTTACGAGGCCCGACTGCCCAAAGAAACGGTAGGTCAGGCAGTGATTTTCGAGAACGAGCAGCCCCGACTACGGCTGCAACTGCCCACCCTGCCCGAGTGGCGCATTGAAGATGGTCGGGAAAATTTACGCAGGTTATCGGAAACCAGCGGGGGCCGCCTTTTGGCCCATACTTCTGAGCTTCAAAGCCTTACGGGTCGGAAAGCCCTGAAGCTGGAGTGGCCCCTGATTGCGCTGGCGCTGGCGTTGTTTTTGCTGGAGCGCTACCTCGAGAGAAGACGAGTCCAGCGCATGATTCAAAGTTCACCCTAGCTATCGGCTATGGGCTATCGACTACAGGCATATAGGCATCCTCTATCCGCATCAGAGGGCCTCCCCTTTAGCCTTTCCTGGAAATGGTCAGAATTGGCTTGACTTTGACTACGGGGCGGTTAGTGTTGAAGAGATGCGCCTTTACGCTTTGCTGGCACTGGTTCTATTAGCAGGGTGCGCCTCGCAGAATGCCTGGATGCCTGCGCTGCCCAACTCCATTCCCGGCGAAGTGGTGATGGAGGGCCTCGAGGGCACCCTCACCCTTCGGGTGGGCTCCAATGTGGCCTGGCGGATTGACTCGTCTAGCAGTTGGCTCACCGCCAGCCCGCAGAGTGGGGTGGGGCCCAGGGTGGTGAAGCTCGAGGCCAACTTCAGCGGTGAAATCCAGAGCCAGTCGGAATACAGCGGCAGCCTCAGTATTTCTGGGGACGTAGAAACCACCGTGGCGGTGCGCTTGCCGCTGGTGCGGGTGGTGGGCGCGGTGGCGGATGCAAGTCTGGCAAGCACTGCCAGCCTTGCCCAGATAGACTCTCAGGGGCTGCGTTCCGACCCGCCCAGCAAAGCCAGTACGAAGCCCACCGAAATCCTGGTCAAGTACCGCCGCGACCTGCGGAGTGTGGCCCTGCCGCAGGGCAGCCGGGTGCTGTCGCACGACCAGATTAGCCGCCTGACCAAGCTACAATCCACCAACCCCCAGGCCTTGCTCCAGCGCCTGCGTCTCGACCCCAGCGTAGAGTGGGCCGAGATCAACGGCACCGTCAGCGCCCAGGGTGAACCCACCGATCAGTTCTACCCCCAGCAGTGGTACCTGCGAAGCACCGGCGCCCGCTTCACCTACCTGCAAAGCTACACCAACCCGGTTACGGTTGCGGTGGTGGACACCGGGGTGCGCTACGACCACCCCGACCTGGCCGGACGGCTCTGGCTACCGGGCGAGGGCGCCTACGACTTTGTGGGCGACGCCGCCCCTCCCACAGACCCCAACCAGCCCTACGACCCCTGCGCCGACCCGGCTCCCGGCAACCCCGGCGACACCGACCCTTCCGACCCTTGCCATCTGCTCTCGCGCAGTGGCGGCAGCCACGGAACCCACGTGACCGGTATCATCGTAGCGGGCGTCGGCCCCTTTACACCCGCCTGCCCCACCTGCACGGACTCGGGCATTGCCGGTATGGCTTACAATGCCCCCCTCAAGGTACTGCCCTTGCGGGTGCTCGACTCGCTCGGCAACGGCACCTTCGAGGACGTGGCGCTGGCCGTTCGCTACGCCGCCGGTATCCCGGTGCAGAAGGGCAACCAGACCCTGCAAAACCCCCAGCCCGCCCAGGTCATCAATCTCTCGTTGGGTTCTCTGGCCTATTCCAACGTAATGTGTGAGGCGGTTTCGGATGCGGTGGCGCGGGGGGTGCTGGTGGTGGCCGCCGCAGGCAACTTTCAAAGCCGCAGCCCCGGCGCCTTGGTTTACCCGGCGGCCTGCCCAGGGGCGATTTCGGTAGCGGCGACCGACCAGAACAACCAGGTAGCCTTTTACAGCCAGCAAAACAGCGAAGTGGATATTGCCGCCCCTGGGGGCAACACCTCACAGACCGGTGGCGGGATTCTTTCGACCACCTGGAACTACACCACCAACCTGCCCAACTACACCTTTTACATGGGTACTTCCCAGGCTACCCCCCAGGTAGCAGCAGCGCTGGCCATGGTCTTGTCGGCGGGCAAGGCTGCCGATGCAGCCCAGGCCTGGGCTTTGATACGAGACAATCTCACCGATTTGGGCGAACCAGGCCGGGACGATGTCTACGGCTATGGCCTTCTCAACCTGCCGAGTGCCTTTGCCTGGACACTACCCAGGGGCGATTTCCTGATGAGCTTCAGTGGCCCCAGCCCCAGGCAAGTGCCGGTAGTGAATGGGCTTTTTGAGACCTACCTGGTACCGGGTCGTTACTCCGTCACGGCCTGCCGCGACGACTCGGGTAACAAACTTTGTGACCTGGGGGAGCCGAAGCTCGAGCGCCAGCTACAGGTGGGTGGTAGAAATACCCTGGACTTGGGCACCCTGATTGTTGGGCCATAAAGAGACGGTTATCTTCGATATGACGATTCCTGATTACTGGCTCAGACGGCCTGATTTTCAATGTTCTGTACAACAACAGGAGGAACTCCATGCGCTCTACCAAAGCTTTGTACAGCCTGCGAAAAATTTCTTGATTGAGCCCATAGGTGTACCGAAATGGGTTTTTCTCAACTGGCTTTGCGAGGGTAAAGGGCTGCTACTGCACGGTTCATGCAACCCCAGCATCGATAGGTTTGAACCACGGACACCCAATGCAAAGGATGATGACGAGTTTAGCCAGCAAAGAGCCGTCTTTGCAGCTAGCGATGGGATATGGGCCATGTTTTATGCGGTGCTAGATAGAGCAAAGTTCAGATTGCGAATGCTCAACGCTGCGCTACAGTTTGAACTTACAGGGGGTTGTCTCAGCGAGATGCGTTACTTCTTTTCGGTATCCCAAGAGGCACTGGAGCAATACCCATGGTGTGAGGGAGTCGTTTATGTATTGCCCCGAGAAGGCTTCATAAAGCAACCCCAATATCGTTTGGGGCCCTGGACGGTGCACGATCCTCATTGGGCCAATGCTAATCCTGTATATCCTCTAGCACGTGTTCAAGTCAGGCCAGAAGACTTCCCTTTTCTTCATCAGGTCAGAGCCCACGACGATGAGATTTTGATGGAGCGAGTGCGGGCCAATCCCTCGGGCTTTCCCTGGTTGGACGAGCCTATTCTCCCCCAAAATACTCCGGCAACTGGTCGCGGGTAATCAGCACATCGCGGGGTTTGCTGCCCTGGTGGGGCCCTACAATGCCCATGGCCTCGAGGGCATCTACTAGCTTGCCGGCCCGGGCGTGGCCCACCGAGAGGCGGCGCTGGAGCCTGCTGACCGAGGCGTAGCCCTCCTCAATCACAATTTCGGCGGCTTTCTTGAGCAAGGGGTCGCCAAAGTCAATATCGCCCGCCTCGCCCGAAGGCCCGCCGCCCAGGTTGAGGGGGCCTTCAAAATCAGGGCCGTACTGCTCGACGAAGCTGTCCTCGAAGCTCTGTTCGCGCAGGAAGCTGGCGATGCGGTGCACCTCGGTTTCGGAGAGGAAGGGGCCTTGCAGGCGCACCGGCTTGGGCAGACCGGGTTGGTGGAAGAGCATGTCGCCCTGACCCACCAGGCGCTCGGCCCCGTAGGTGTCCAGGATGGTGCGCGAGTCGAAGCCCGACGAGACCGCAAAGGCCATGCGGGCCGGGATGTTTACTTTAATCAAGCTGGTCAGGATGTCCACCGAGGGGCGCTGGGTGGCCAGAATCAGGTGCATTCCGGTTGCACGGGCCATCTGCGCCAGCCGCAGAATGGCCTGCTCGACTTCCTTGGGAGCGGTGATCATCAGGTCGGCCAGCTCGTCAATCACGATGACCAGGTAGGGCAGGGTGGGGTCGCCGGCAGCGCGCATCTTCTGGTTGAACTGCTCGAGGTTCCGTGCTCCCACCTGGCTCATCATCTTGTAGCGCCGCTCCATGTGGGCCACCGCGCCCAGCAGCACCCCGGCGGCATCGGCGGGGTTGGTGACCACCGGGCGCACCAGGTGGGGGATGCCCTCGGAGGGGGTGAGCTCGACCATCTTGGGGGCCATCATCAGGAAGCGCAGCCCGGTGGGGAGGTATTTGAACAGCAAGCCGGTATTAAGGGTGTTCACCGCCGCCGACTTACCCCAACCGGTAGAACCCGCAAACAGCAGGTGAGGCAATCGGGCCAGGTCTTTGACCCAGGTCCCCC
>CAZIXH010000268.1:0-7378 GCA_964543055.1 uncultured bacterium | reverse complement strand
AGAAAGCCCCTAGGCCCTGGATAGACGGGGGCTATTACCTCAAAACCCAGGAAAACCGCCCCCTCATCGGCCCGCTGCCGGTGCGGGGCGCTTACCTGGTGGGGGCCTTGTCGGGCTTTGGCGTGATGGCCGCCTGCGCCGCAGGGGAGCTGCTGGCAGCCCATGTGACCGGGGCCGCGCTACCCGGCTATGCCCCGGCCTTTCTGCTCTCGCGTTACCAGAACCCGGCCTACCAGGCCCTGCTACAAAACTGGGGCGATACCGCGCAGCTTTAGCCCAGGGACGGTAGGCTCGAGCCATAGCACTTGATACCAACCTTAGCCGTATACCCAACCTTCAGCGACCCACAAGGTGGAAGTGGGTGGTAGCAGGTAGCTGGTAGGTATCTATTTGCCTACAACCTAACCCCTATCCCCTGTTCCCTACTTCACCAAACCCATGTTTTGTGAAGCGTTCGGGCAAAGATGGTATGAGAACCCTGGTCTGAACTTCGCTTTGAGCCTTCGGCATTGGGCTTTCGGCACTGCTAGTGCTTGACCATGATGTGCCGCGCTACGGTGTAGTCCTCGAGCGCGTACATACTCATGTCTTTACCGTAGCCCGACTGCTTGACCCCCCCGTGGGGCATCTCGTTTACCAGCATGAAGTGGGTGTTGATCCAGGTAGCGCCGTACTGCAAGCGGCTAGCAATCCGCATGGCCTTGCCCACGTCCTGCGTCCAGACCGAGCTGGCCAGGCCGTAGTCGGAGTCGTTGGCCCAGGCAATGGCTTCCTCGGGGTCGGAGAAACGCGTAACCGAAACCACCGGCCCAAACACCTCGCGGCGCACGATTTCGTCGGATTGCAGGGCACCCGCCACCACGGTGGGCTCGTAGAAGAAGCCCTTGCCCTCCATCGGGTGGCCCCCCACTGTGACCTCGATGTGCTTCTGCATGCGGGCCCGCTCCACAAAGCTGGCCACCCGAGCCCGCTGCCGCTCGGTAATCAGGGGCCCCATCTCCACCCCTTCATCGTTTTGCGCCCCCACCTTGATGGACTTGACCGCGTCCGATAGCTCGGCCACAAACTTGTCGTAGATTTTCTTGCCCGCATACACCCGGCAGGCTGCGGTGCAGTCCTGCCCGGCGTTGTAGTAGCCAAAAATTTTGATGCCCTGCACGGCGGCCTCGAGGTCGGCGTCATCCATCACGATGACCGGGGCCTTGCCGCCAAGCTCGAGGTGGGTGCGCTTC
Organism: uncultured bacterium; assembly: GCA_964543055.1. GTDB lineage: Bacteria > Deinococcota > Deinococci > Deinococcales > Thermaceae > Meiothermus. Next base: position 6,146 of record CAZIXH010000268.1, on the reverse strand, counting down.
AGGCTCTGCGAAGCGGCCTCGAGCACCCGCTTCCCGGTGGCCACATCGCCGGTCAGGGAAATCATCCGCACCCCAGGCTGGTGAATCAGGGTAGAGCCCACCGTCTCACCCACCCCAGTCACCACATTCACCACCCCCGACGGGAAAATCTCCGCCAGCAGTTCGGCCAGCTTGAGGGTGGTCAGGGGCGTCTGCTCGCTAGGCTTGATGACCACGGTATTTCCGGCTGCCAGCGCCGGAGCTAGCTTCCAGGCCGCCATCATGAGCGGGTAGTTCCAGGGCGCGATGCTCGCCACCACTCCAATAGGATCCCGCCGAATCATGCTGGTATGACCAGCCAGATACTCACCCGCCAGCGCGCCAGTCATGGAACGGGCCGCCCCCGCAAAGAAACGGTAGCAGTCCGAAATGGCCGGGATTTCGTCGTTTAGCGCTGCTTGATAGGGTTTGCCGCAGTTGAGCGACTCCAGTCGGGCGAACTCCTCGGCGTGCTCTTCAATCTTGTCGGCCAGTTTCAAAAGCATCAGCGAACGGTCTTTGGGCGTGGTTTGCGACCACGCATCAAAGGCTTTTTCAGCCGCATTCACCGCTTGCTTAACCTGTTCCACCGAAGCCTCGGGGAGCTTCAGGAGTACCTCGCCCGTGGCCGGGTTCAGGATGTCCAGAGGGGTGCTCTCCCCGGCCACAAACTGCCCGTCTATCAGCATCTTGCTCTGTTCAATCAGTGCTTTGGTTGCCATATTCGTTTTCCTTTCTTCCATCTTGGTTACACGTGTGCTTTATCGCTAAGTTGGTTGGTCATAAATCGGTTGATCTAGCCCCCAGCCAGCTTTCAGCCGGTTTTGCCTCCCCCGTGCAGGTCGTCGGTATCACGGGTCAGCCACTGGGCCAGCACAATCGGCAAAAAGGTGATGAGCATAACGAACACCGCCACCACATTGGTAATAGGGCGCTCGCGGGGCCGAAACAGCTCATTCAAAAACCAGATGGGCAGGGTCTTCTGGTCGGCGGCGGTAAAGGTGGTCACGATCACCTCGTCAAAGGACAGGGCAAATGAAAGCATCCCGCCCGCCAGCAAAGCCGTGGCAATGCTGGGCAACACCACAAAGCGCCAGGTGGCAAACCAGTCCGCGCCCAGGTCCATAGAGGCTTCAATCTGGGAATAGCCCGTGCGGCGGAACCGTGCGACCACGTTGTTGTACACCGTCACGATGCAGAAGGTGGCATGGCCAATGACTATCGTCCAGAAGCTCGGTTCCAGGGCCAGCCGCTTGAAGGTGGTAAGCAAGGCAATGCCCGTCAGGATGCCAGGCAGGGCAATGGGCAGGATGAGCAGTACGGTGATGAAGTCCTTCCCCAAAAACCGGAAGCGGTACATGGCTGCAGCCACCATCGTTCCCAGCACCAGGGCAATCCCGGTGGCCATGGCCGCTACCTGCAACGATAGCCAGAGCGCCGCCCACATATCCTGTCGCTGGAAGGCTTCGCCAAACCAGCGCAGGGTCAGGCCGGGGGGCGGAAACTGGTAGGTGCGGTCTTCAGTGGTCAGAGCGTACAGAACGATGATGGCGATGGGAAAATGCAGGAAGAGCATTCCCAGGTAGAACGCGATACGCAGGCCCAGCGAAGGCTTACCCGGCATTGGTACTCCTCCACCAGGCGTCCATCGGTTTGAACCCGACCATCAAGCCCTTTGTACGGACAGCCCTGGAGTAGCTGCCCGCACTCCGACCAGAGGCCAATGACTTTGAATCCTTACAGCGCATTGAACGCCCCCAATCGCCGCACAATGAGCAGGTAAATGGCAATAATCACCACCGGCACCACCGAGAAAGCCGCAGCCAGGGGCAGATTGCCTGCCGTGCCCTGCTGTACATAGACCATCTGCCCAATGAAAAAACCGGGCTGGCCCACCACCTGAGGGATGATGTAGTCGCCCAGTGTGAGCGAGAAAGTAAAAATGGAACCAGCCGCCACCCCCGGAATGACCAGGGGCCAGATGATCTTGCGAAAAGTCTGGCCTGGTCTGGCGCCCAAGTCGGACGAGGCCTGAATGAGCGATTTAGGGACGCGCTCGAGGGCCGCGATAATCGGCAGAATCATGTAAGGAAGCCAGATGTAGGTAAAAACCAGAAACATACCCAGGTAGCTGTTGGAGAGGCTGGAACCACCTATCACCGGCAGACTCAGGATGCCCTGCAGAAGCCAGCCCAACCCCAGCAGATTGAAAAACCAGCTCACCACCCCTTCGCCCGCCAAAATTAAGCGCCAGGCATAGACCTTGATCAGGTAGCTGGACCACAGCGGCAACAGCACCATCAGATACCAGAAGGTTCTGGCATTGCCTTTAGTATAGAAGGCGATGTAATAGGCAACCGGGAAGCCAATGGCGATGCAGGCCAGCGTGACCACCAGGGCCATTAGGGTAGTACGCACCACGATATCCACGTTGGCCGGAGAGCTAAAGAGCTGCTGAAACGCCGAGAGCGAAAAGCGATACTCCACCTGGCCGGTAAAGTCGTTGAGGGAGTAGAAGCTGTAGAGCATCAGGTTGAAGAGCGACCCCAGATAGATGATGCCCAGCCAGAGCAAGGGTGGTATCAGCAACAACGACAACAGCAGCAACGGACGCACATACAGCGCATCAGAAAGGCGACGGCGCAGGGTCATGCATCCCTCCCGCTCGCCCAGGTGGGCAACCGCCAGGCGCTGCTCACACCGCCTCCCGCAAAGGCCGTAGCGAACCGCTTTCCCAGCTCAAGGTAACGGCGCTGCCAATCTGCAAGCCCTGTTCTTCGGACGGCGTGACCGCCGTCAGGCGCTCCTCCCCTACCTGGACTTCGTAGCGGATCTGGGCTCCCAGGTAGTGAATGTCCAGCAGGGTGCCGCTCAATCGGTTGGGGCCAGTCTGGCTGCCCGGCTGGATGGCGATGCGCTCGGGGCGCAGGGCATACCGGCCCCCTTCCAGCCCCAGTAGGCGGCCCTCGAGGACATTGGCGCTACCCACAAAGCGGGCCACAAACTCGGTTTGGGGGTATTCGTAAAGCTGCTTGGGGGTGTCAAGCTGCTCTATACGGCCATGGTTGAACACCGCTACCCGGTCGGACATGGAAAGGGCCTCGCCCTGGTCGTGGGTGACGTAGATGAAGGTAATGCCCAACTGGCGTTGCAGGGCTTTCAGCTCGATCTGCATCTCTTCGCGCAGCTTCAAGTCCAGCGCACCCAAAGGCTCGTCCAGCAACAGCAGCTTAGGCCTGTTGATGAGGGCACGGGCCAGAGCCACCCGCTGCCGCTGCCCCCCCGAGAGTTGCCCTGGCCGCCGATCCCCCAACCCTGCCAGCTTGACCAGTTCCAGCATCTCCTCGGCCCGCCGGTGGCGCTCAGGCCGGGGTACGCCCCGCACCATGAGCGCATACGCTACGTTGTCGCGCACGTTCATGTGCGGAAAGAGCGCATAGTCCTGAAAGACCGTGTTCACATCGCGGGCATAGGGCGGCAACCGGGAGGCATCCTGCCCAAACAGCACAATCTGCCCCGAGGTAGGCTGCTCAAACCCACCAATCAGGCGCAGACAGGTGGTCTTGCCCGAACCCGACGGCCCTAGCATGGAGAAAAATTCGCCGGGGAGGATTTCCAAATCCACCCCGTCCACGGCCTTTACCGGGCCAAAGTAGCAGGACACCTCGCGGAGTACCACGGCAGCCTGCACGGACTCTGTTCTGGGCTCTTTGAGCATTTGCACCATCGTAGTGGGATCGTCACCAATTTGCCGAGGGCCTTGGGCTGGGAACCTGGGGCCCTGGCCGCTGGGTTTCCTCCAGGAGCCCCTCACCCCCGGCTAGAAAGTTTTGATGCTCAGGTAGCCCCCTAGCCGGGGGTTGCGAACCGTCGGCATAGCATCCTTCACCAAATCTGTCGTGCCATCAGCTACCGGCTTTTATCGTTTTCCCCTTTCCCTTTCCCCTTGCGGGAGAGGGTGGCGACCCCGCCCGCTAGTTTGGTGCTCATTTTCTGACGGTAACCCGGTGTCGCCGGGTGAGGGGTTGCAACGACGGTGTCCATTGATTAGAGCCTGCTGCCAGCTATTCGTCACATGCAAATTCTCAGCGCCCTCCCTGAATGGCGATGTAATCGCTCACCCAACGGCTGTAGGGCACACACTGGTTGTTCTGGGTGCGGCACTGGGCTGTCGGCGTGCGCCAGAAGAAAATCTTGTCGAAGTCGTTGAAGCCCTGGTTTTTACAGCCGTCTGCCGGCAGTAAGGAGCCGGGGGTGTTGCAGGCTGCGGGCACCACCGGGTTGGAACCAAACCAGCCGGCAATGTCGGCCTGCACCTTGTTGGTAAGTTGCCAGTTGAGCCAGCGGTAGGCACAGTTGGAGTTTTTGGAGTTGGCTGCCAGCATGGTGGTATCGGCCCAGCCGGTAGCTCCCTCCTTGGGTACTACCCAGTCGATGGGGCGCTTGTTGGCCTTGAGGGTATTGACCTGGAAAATCCAGGTAGTCGAGGCCACCACGCCTTCGTTGGTGAAGTCCTGCACCTGGGCGTTGGCATCGTTCCAGTAGCGCTGGAGCAGCGTGCGTTGCTGGCGCAGCAGCTTGAGCACCTCCTGGTACTGCCGCTCGTTGAGCTCGTAGGGGTCTTTGATGCCAAGCTCGGGTCGGGTACGCATCAGGTACAGCGCTGCATCGGCCACATAGATGGGGCCGTAGTAGGCCTGGATACGGCCTTTGTTGCTTTTGCCATCGGGGAGAATCGTCTCTTCAAAAACCACCTTCCAGCTATCCGGGGGGGTCTTGAAGACGTTGGTGTTGTAGGCCAGCACGTTCACGCCAAACTGGTAGGGCACCCCGTAGCGCACCCCATTGACCACATACCAGGGCGAGTTGAGCAGGCGGCGGTCGAGGTTGCGGGTGTTGGGAATCAGGTTCCAGTTGATGGGGGCTACCACATTGCCCGCAATCAGGCGCTGGGTGGCATCGCCCGAGGCGGTGACGAGGTCGTAACCGCCCTGGTTCATCAGGCGCACGGCTTCGTCGGAGCTACCGAATACCTTCACCGTCACCTTGCAGCCGGTTTCCTTTTCAAACCCCGTAACCCAGTCCGCGCTCTTGTCGGTTGAGCCGTTTTCCACATACCCCGGCCAGGCCAGGATGTTCAGTTGGCCCTCATTCTGCCCCAGCGACTGCTTTGCCCGGCTGGCCGGAAGCTGGGCCACCGCCAGACCTGCCACAGCTGCCAGACCCACCACTGCCAAGAACCACCGTGTTCTCATACGCACTCCTCGTATACGACAGCCCAAGGCTTTGCCATACCCACACGACGACTCGAGCTGTCGAACTGCTCTATACGATATAGACCCAGGTTGGCGGCAAACAAGCAACCTGTCTATATGGGAGGCATCGGCAAAAAAGATAGCTCCGGGCTAGTCTGGGGTGCTTAGCAGCTCGGCATAGTTCATGCCGTACTCCTGCACCCGGCTGTGTTCACCGACCACCACCAAAAACTGCCGGGCCGCCTCACTGAGCGAACTTCCCCGGCGCCAGGCTACGCCAATCTCCAGGCGGGGCAAATCTTCCTGCAAGGGCCGCGACTCCAGCCGGTCTCCCTCGAGGCTCCATGGCCTGTACATCAGGTTGGGCAGCACCGCCACCCCGATACCCAGGGCTACCAGGCTCCGCACAGCCTCGATGGAGTCGGTGCGTACAGCCCCCAGGGGGGAACCGCTCAGGCGGTAGATCTGCTGGCTGACCTCCTCGAGCTCATCGTTCTTGAGCGACAAAAAACGCTCCGTCTGCAAGTCCTGAAGCGCCACCCTTTCGCGCTGGACCAGCGGATGGTTGGATGCGAGCCAGACCCGCCAAGGAGCCCGCAGCAAGGTGCGGGTTTCGATGGCCTGCTTGTCCACCACCGAAACATTCATAACCGCCACGTCGAGCTCGCCATTAATCAGCAGGTGCTCGATGTACCCCCGCCGGTCTTCCACAATCGCAACGCGAATACCGGGGAACACCCGCTCGAACCGATCCAGCAGGTAGGGCAGGTAGTAAGCCGTCACCAGGCTGGTTACCCCCAGGTTAAGCTGCCCGGTAGTGGCATCAGGGCGTTCGCGAATGGCCTGCTCGGCGTTGCGAAGCGCGGCCAGTAC
>CAZIXH010000267.1:0-3235 GCA_964543055.1 uncultured bacterium | reverse complement strand
GTGTGGTGCTTCACGAGTTTGCCCACCAGATCGACGAAGAGAATGGGGCCGCCGACGGGGTTCCCCGCTTGCGGGGCTCGAGGGGGGTCTACGCCGCCTGGGCCCGCGTGATGCGGCAGGCCTTTGAGCAGCTATCCCAGGAAAAGGCCCATTTATCTTTTTCCAAAGAGGTGCTCGACACCTACGGGGCCACCAACCCGGCGGAGTTTTTTGCGGTGGCCAGCGAGGCTTTTTTCGAACGCCCCCAGACGCTTCTGGCCCAGCACCCCGAGGTGTACGCACAACTGAAGGGCTTTTATCGGCTCGACCCACTGGCCTGGCAACAGCCACAACGAAGCGCTGGTTGAATCCTCCTCATCTGGGGGCATCCCTTTACCAAATCCTAACCAGGGAGCAAGAGCATATCTGGGTATGAACGCCCAGGTACCCGCCGAAACCACGCTGGTCATCCTTGGGGCCACAGGTGACCTCACCCGGCGGCTGCTGGCCCCTGCGCTGTACCGGCTGTGGGCCAGGGGTCATCTGGAAGGGCTTCGGCTGGTAGGGTATGCCACGAGCGAGTGGGACGATGCCCGCTTTGCCCAGCACCTCGAGGCGGCCCTGCGCGAGTTCGTACCGGAGTTCGACCCTTCGGTCTGGGAGCGGATGCGGGGTCAGGTGCAGTATCTCTCGGGTGACCTGAGCCTGGCCAGGCTGGCCGCCCTGCGCAAAGCCGTTGGAACCAACGCCCTCTTCTACCTGGCCCTGCCCCCCGATCTCTTTGGCCTCGCCGCAGAAGGGCTGGGGCAGGCCGGGCTGAACGAAGAGGCCCAGGGCTTTCGCCGATTGGTGGTGGAGAAACCCTTTGGCCACGACCTGGCGTCCGCAGAGGCCTTGCGTACCCAGATGCACCGCTACTGGCGGGAAGAGCAGCTTTTTCGGATCGACCACTTCCTGGGCAAGGAGACCACCCAGAACCTCCTGGTTTTCCGCCTGGCCAACCGTTTCCTGGAGCCCGTCTGGAACGCCCAGCACATCGCCCAGGTGCAGATTACCTATGCCGAGACCCTGGGTGTGGAGGGCCGCTGGCGCTATTACGACCGCGCGGGGGCCCTGCGGGACATGCTCCAGAACCACCTGATGCAGCTTTTTACCCTGGTGGCCCTCGAGCCCCCCTCGGTTTGGGACGCCGATGTTCTGCGCGAACACAAGGTGGAGGTGCTGCGCTCGGTGCGGCCCATTTCGCCCAACCAGGTAGACGCCCATGCGGTGCGGGGGCAGTACATCGCCGGAAGCCTGAGGGGGCAGCGGGTGCCAGGCTATTTGCAGGAGGCCCACATCCCGCCCAACTCCACCACCGAGACCTTTGCCGCTTTGAAGCTGTACCTGGACAACTGGCGCTGGCGGGGGGTGCCCTTTTACCTGCGCAGCGGTAAGCGGCTGGGGGCCGACTACGCCGAGGTGGCCATAGCCTTTCGCGAGGTGCCCACCCGGTTCTTTGGGGAGGCCCCTCCCCAGCACAACTGGCTTGTCTTCCGCACCAGGCCCGAGGAGTGCTTGGAGCTTTGGGCCTGGGCCAAGGAGCCGGGCCTGTCACTCAGGACATGCTCGCTGGTTTTTGAGGCCCCCTACCAGCGCCCCGGCGACACTGCCTACACTGCCTACGAACAGCTCCTGCTGGACGCCTTGCAGGGCGACCGCACGCACTTCCTGCGCTTTGACGAGGTGGAGTGGGCCTGGCGCATTCTGGAGCCGGTGCTTGGGGCCTGGGCTAAAGGCCAGCCGGAGTCCTACCCGGCAGGCTCGGAGGGGCCGGTGGGCATGGGCCGTCTGATGGACGAGGGGCACGCCTGGCGGCCCTTGGGGAGGCACTGATGGAGGCGTTTGGCGCGCCGGGCATTGCCCCGACCTGGGCTTCCAGCGACAAGGACCTGGTGGGCACCGCCCTGGGCACCAGCCGGGTCTGGTTCACGCTGGGACACGGCATCCTCAACGAGGTCTTCTGGCCTTCTACCGGCGAGCCGCAGATTCGCGACCTGGGCTTTATTGTGGCCCGGGAAGGGGCCTGGTACGAGGTCAAGCGCCTGCGAAACTACACCCTGTCCACCCCCGCGCCCGAGATTCCCCTGCCTCTTGTGGTGCACCAGGGGGAAGGCTATACCCTCGAGCTCGAATTTTTAGCCGATCCTGCACGAGACGTAATGCTGGTGCACTACCGGCTCCAGGGCGAAGGGTTCCGCCTCTACCCCCTGCTGGCCCCTCACCTGGGCGGCAGCGGTCAGGCCAACACCGCCTGGCTGGAAGGTGCTGCGCTGTATGCCCAGAAGGGTGAGGCCGCGCTTTGCTGGCTGGCCGAGCCTGGGTTTGCCCGGGCCAGTGTGGGGTTTGTGGGCTACTCCGACGGCTGGCAGGACTTCCGGCACAACGGGGCCATGACCTGGCAGTTCAGCCGGGCCCAGGGCGGCAACGTGGCCCTGATGGGCGAGTTGCTGACCGGCGAGGGGGTGCTGGCCCTGGGCCTGGCCCGCACCCCAGAGGGGGCCCACACCCTGGCCGCCTCGAGCCTGGCCGAGGGCTTCTCGTCCCTCAAAGCCCGCTACCTGAAGGGCTGGCGGGACTGGGCCCGCCAATTGCAGATAGACGGCGAGAATCCCCAGCTGAGCGGGCTTGCCCGCACCTCGGCGATGGTGCTCAAGGTGCACGAGGACACCACCTACCCCGGAGCGGTGGTGGCCAGCCTTTCCACCCCCTGGGGGCCCACCCACGACGACCCCGGTGGCTACCACCTGGTCTGGCCGCGCGACGCGGTGGAGGCCGGGCTGGCCCTGCAGATGGCGGGTCAGGTGGCCGACGCAGGGCGGATGCTGGCCTATCTGGTGGCCACCCAGGCCCACGATGGGAGCTGGCCGCAGAACTTTTACCCCGATGGCCGCCCCTACTGGCAGGGTCTTCAGCTCGATGAGGTGGCCCTGCCGGTGCTGCTGGCGGCCCGGCTGGCCGAGGAGGGGCACCTTTCCGAGTGGATCGGGGCGGCCCGGATGGTGCAGCAAGCCCTGCGTTTCATCGCAAACAACGGTCCCTACAGCCCGCAAGACCGCTGGGAGGAGAACGCCGGGGCCAATCCCTACACCCTGGGGGTGCAGGTCGCCGCGCTGGTTGCAGTGGCGGCCTTTCTGGAGGAGCCCGAGCGCAGCTACGCCCTTTCGCTGGCCGACGCCTGGAACGCCCGCCTCGATGCGTGGCCCTTTGTGCAGCA
>CAZIXH010000266.1:0-5606 GCA_964543055.1 uncultured bacterium | reverse complement strand
GGCCATGGGGGCTTCGGATGGCCGAATGATTTTTCGCACCATCCTGCCCAACGCTGCCGCCCCGCTGATTGTCGAGGTCACCCTGCGCTTCGCCTACGCCGTGCTGGCCGAAGCGGCGCTGTCGTTTCTGGGGCTGGGCATCCAGCCGCCTTTTCCGGCCCTGGGCTCTATGGTTTCGGAGGGCCGGGCCTTCCTCTCCCTCTCCCCCTGGGGTTCGCTGGTGCCCGGTTCCGCCATCGTGCTGATGGTGCTGGGTTTCAACCTGCTGGGCGACGGCCTGCGTGACGCCCTCGACCCCCGGCTGCGGCGACGGTAGGGCTTACAGCTCAACGGTACGATTGTGGTTCTATACCGGTATAATCACTTGCTACACAAGGAGGCGTGATGAAGAAACTGATGGTTTTGTTGGTTCTAGCCCTGGCTGCGGTATCGCTGGCGCAAAAGTCGGGCGGCATTCTGCGGGCCGGCATGCAAACCGACCCGGTGGGGCTCGACCCCCACACCACCAATGCCACCGCCAGCCGCAACGTGCTGGAAAACATTTACGACACCGTGGTAATGCTGGATAGCCGGGGTCGGATTGTGCCCGGTCTGGCCCAGTCCTGGACGGTCTCGCAGGACGGCCTGACCTGGACCTTCCGCCTGCGTCCAGGGGTGACCTTCCACAACGGCGACCCCCTCAAGGCTTCCGATGTGGCTTTCTCCATCAACCGTATCAAAGACCCGGCCACCAAGAGCCCCCGCGCCAACGACTTTGCGGTGGTGCGCTCGGTCACGGCGCCCAACGATAGCACCGTGGTCATGACCCTTTCCCAGCCCTTTACCCCCCTGCTGGCCAAGCTGGCCTTCAGCACCAACGTGGTGGTCTCGGAAAAGGTAACCAGGGAAAACAACAACGACCTCAACAAAGCGGTCATCGGTACCGGCCCCTTCCGCTTCGTGGAGTACATCCCCCAGACCCGGCTGGTGGTACGTAAGTGGGACAAGTACTGGCAAAAGGACAACCAGGGCCGCCAACTGCCCTACCTCGATGGCATCACCTACACCTTCTACCCCGACCCCGCCGCCCGCTCCACTGCGCTCAGGGCCGGGGCAGTGGACTGGATCGAGTACGTCACCGCCGCCGATGTGCGCCCGCTCAGGGCCGACCGCAACCTGACTGTGGTGGGTGGCCCTTCGGCCAACTTCCGGGCCCTCTACTTCAACACCACCCGTGAGCCCTACAACAACCCCAAAGTGCGCCAGGCCATCGCTTATGCCATTGACAAGAAGGCCATCGTGGATCTGGCCCTCTTTGGCACCGGCGGTATTGTGGCCCGGGGCACCACCATCCCCTCGGGGGCTTATGCCTACACCAACAGCCCCTACAACACCCGCAACGTGGCTGAAGCCAGAAAGCTTCTGGCCGAAGCCGGATTCCCCAACGGCTTCACCATGAACCTCTACGTTACCTCCACCTACGACTTCCTGCGTACCCCGGCCGACGTGATCCGCGACAACCTGGCCGAAGTGGGCATCCGGGTGAACATCCAGGCCGAGGACTGGAACGTCTACCTACCCAAAGCCCTGCGTAGCGAGTTTGATGTGACCCTGCTGGGCACCTCGGGCCAGGCCGACCCCGACGACTACCTCTTCAACACCTTCCATCCCTCCTCGGCCTTGAACCTCTCCAAGTACAAAAACGACCGCGTTACCCAGCTTTTGGAGCAGGGCCGCCGCACTGCCAGCCAGTCGGAGCGGCAGCGCATCTACACCCAGGTGCAGGAGCTGGTTCTGCAGGATAGCCCCATGGCCTTCCTCTTCCACTCGGCCCAGTACGAGGCCATGAACCGGCGGGTACAGGGCTTTTTGCACTTCCCCAACACCAGCTACCTGGCCTTCCGTTACACCTGGCTACAGTAGCCACTTCCTGGCACAAGGGCGAACCAGATGGTTCGCCCTTTTTTGCGCTATTCACGCCACATTTGCTATGGAATCCCCCAGCGATAATCGGGCCATGCGGCTGCTGACTTTCGCGTTGCTGGGGCTGGGCGTGGCTCTGGCCCATTTCGCCACGCCCCTGCCCGATGCCAAAATTGCGCCGCCAGCAGGTCAATTTGGCCTGCCGCTGCAAGGGCCACCGGGCCCTGATACCTGGCTTCTGGGGCAGCTTTACGGCAACACCACTGGGGCCTATCGGCAGCGTACCAGCGCCTACCGCGCGGGACAGGGCATTCACTTTGGTCTGGATTTCTCGGCCCGTTGTGGCACCCCGGTGGTAGCCATTGGGGATGGAACCGTGGTGGAGGTAGATGGGCCGCATGGCTCCCCTCCGCACAACCTGGTGATTGACCACGGCAATGGGCTGGCCAGCCTTTACGGGCATTTGCTGGAGCGCCCTCCTCTGCGGGTAGGCAGCAGGGTACGGCGCGGGCAGGTAGTGGGCAAGGTGGGCGATTCGCAGTTTAGCTGCACCGCCGCCCCCCACCTGCACCTGGAAATCCGCGACAGCTCCCACCAGCGCTTTTTCAATCCGATTCCCTACATCGCTGCCGACTGGGAGACCCTTACCCTGGTGGGGGGGTTCTCGAGGGGTTTTCAGCGCGACCTGAACAACCCCCGCCGCTGGCAGTACCCCGACCAGCAGCCGCAAGCCCGGCGCGGCGGCCCCCTACTCAACGATTACGCTCGAGCCTGGCCGGCAACGCAGAACGGCAAACCGGCACCCAATGCTTTGGCAAACCGTTTTGCCAGTTTGCCCAGTCTCCCCTGGCTATCCAGTGCATCGCGGCTGGAGTTCACCCGCACCTCTACCCCCCGCCGCCTGACCTCTGGCGGCTGCTGCGTGAGCCCCCTCTGGAGCCCGGACTCCCGCACGGTGCTCTTTCTCGACAAACCGAACCCCCAAAGCCCTGCTGCGCTGTATGGGGTTTCGGTACTGGAGCCCGGCCCCCCCAAACCCCTGCTACCCGTTGCCCATTACAACCCGCGCTTCACCCATGCCCTGCTGCCCGGAAGGCCCAGTCTGATCGAGCGCTTGTCGGATGGGCAGCGCTTTTACCTCGAGACCGAGGGCGGCAACGTGGCCTGGTCGCCCAGCAGCCAGCGGCTGGCCTGGAACACCACCCAGCCCGAGGGCAACTTTGACCGGCGTCGCTCGGAGGTCTGGGTCGCCTCGTTGGGGGGAGTGCCCCAGCGCGTCGCCACGGTGTATGGCGGAGGGCTGACCGGCTGGCTAGATGAAGAAACCCTCTTGCTCACGGGCAAGCGCACGCCGGGGGAGGCGCTCAGGAACCTCGAGACCCTCCACCTCCCTACCGGCGAGCGCCGCATCCTGAGCCGTGCCATGGGCATGCGCGGCATCCAGATAAGCCCCGATGGGCGCTGGGTGGTCTACTATGTGGCTTTCGACAGCCCACAGCGCAATGGCCTTTTCGCCACCTCCCGCGACGGTAAACCATACCCCCTCAACTGGTTTGGCTCCTACCGCTGGCGGGATAACAACCGGCTGGTCTACATTCCCCTGGCCCCCGGCCAGCCCACCCACCGCCTTTTTGAATACGACCTGCCAAGCCGCACCACCCGCTTACTGGCCGACCTGGGTTCAAAGGTGCTAAACGACCAGTGGCAGGTCTCGCCCGATGGGCAAAGGGTGGTTTTTCTGAGCAGCCAGGATCGCAACCTGTGGGCGCTCGAGCTGCCCTAAACTTCAATCTGCGCGAAGCGGGCGTTCTCCTCGATGAACTCGCGGCGGGGCTGCACGTCTGAGCCCATCAGGTCATCGAAAATCTGGGCCGCGTAGGAGGCATCCTTCATGTCCACTTTTTTCAACACGCGCTTAGCAGGGTCCATGGTGGTTTCCCAGAGCTGATCGGCGTTCATCTCGCCCAGGCCCTTGAAACGCTGGATTTCGTAGGGCTTGTCGCCAATGCTGGCCAGGGCTTTCTTGAGCGCTTCATCGTCGAAGATATACTCGACGTTCTTGCTCTTGCCTACCCGCAGACCATACAGCGGGGGCTGGGCCACATACAGATAGCCCTGCTCGATGATGGGGCGCATATAGCGGTAGAAGAAGGTGAGCAAGAGGGTGCGGATGTGGGAGCCGTCCACGTCGGCATCGGTCATGATGATGATCTTGTGGTAGCGCAGGTCTTCGATGTTGAAGTGGGCTTCTTCGTTGTCCTTGCCGCCAATGCCCGCCCCAATCGCAGCCACCATGGCCCGCACTTCGGCGTTTTTGAGGGCTTTGTTGAGACCTGCTTTCTCCACGTTCAGAATTTTCCCGCGCAAAGGCAGAATGGCCTGGAAGCGGCGGTCCCGTCCACTCTTGGCGCTGCCCCCCGCCGAGTCCCCCTCCACAATGAAGAGTTCGGCTTCAGCAGGGTCTTCGGACTGGCAGTCGGCCAGCTTGCCGGGTAGGTCGTCGGACTCGAGGGGGTTGGCGCGACGGATCAGGTCGCGGGCCTTGCGGGCCGCCTCGCGGGCCTGGGCAGCCCGTAGGGCCTTTTCGTAGATCAGTTTGGCGATGCGGGGGTTTTCTTCCAGATACTCGGAAAACTTTTCATAGACGATCTTGCTGACTGCTGTACCGGCCTCGGGGTTCAGGAGCTTACCCTTGGTCTGGCCCTCGAATTGGGGTTGGGGAATCTTGATGGAGATGACTGCCGAAACCCCTTCCAGCAGATCGTCGCCGGTAGGCTCCAGATCCTTGACGAGTCCAGCCTTCTTGGCATAGGCGTTGATGGCCCTGGTGTAGGCGGTCTTGAAGCCAGAAATGTGGGTGCCACCATCTACCGTAGGAATCATGTTGGCAAAGCTAACCAGATTGGCACTGTAGCCCTTGGTGTGTACCAGACCCACATCCACACCTACCGCCTCAACCTGACCTTGCAACAATACCGGCTTGTCGTAAAGCAGTTCCTCGCCGTCGGCGCGGTACTTGGCAAAGGAACCCACCCCCCCCTTATCGAAGAAGACCTCTTCCTTCTGGTGAATCTCGTCTTTGAAAACCAGCTTGAGACCCGCTACCAGGAAGGACACCTCGCGCAGCCGCACCCGCAGCCGGCTGGCCTCAAACTTCTGTTCGCTACCAAAAATTTGGGGGTCGGGCAGAAAGGTGACACGGGTACCACGCTTGCCCTTGGGGGCATTGCCCAGCACATGCAAGGGTTTGGTGACATCCCCCCGGCTGAATTCGATCAGGTAGTGCTTACCATCGCGAAAGACCTCCACGCGGGTGTACTCGGCCAGGGCATTGACCACGCTAGCCCCCACCCCGTGCAGGCCACCCGAAACCTTATAAGCCCCCTCTTCGAACTTGCCCCCTGCGTGCAGGACGGTGTAAATAACCTCTACCGCGGGCTTTTGCTCCTCCGGCATGATGTCTACTGGAATTCCGCGCCCATTGTCCTCCACGGTAATGGAACCGTCTGGGTGAAGGGTGGTGATGATCTCGGTAGCGACCGCGGCCAGGGCATCATCAACAGCGATGTCCATAGCCGTCGTGAAGGGGTCATGGTAGCAGCCGGCGGGGGTGCGCGCAATGACATAAGTAGGGCGGTGTCGGAGCGCTTCTAATCTTTTTGCAACAGTAGGTGTGGTTGCGACGTGGTGTTCGGTCACGCCAT
>CAZIXH010000265.1:0-3119 GCA_964543055.1 uncultured bacterium | reverse complement strand
GTAGCGGGGCTCACCGTAAAAACTCTGGTAGACCGAGGTCGAGGCGGCGTAGTTGACGTCCAGCCCAATCAGGTCCATCAGCTCAAAGGGCCCCATGGGGAAGCCCACGCCCCGCAGAATCCAGTCAATGTGTTCCTTGGGAATGCCCTCGCCGTGTAGCCGCAGGGCCTCGCCGTAAAACGGACGGGCTACCCGGTTCACCAGAAAACCCGGGGCATCCGCGACCTGTACCGGCTCCTTGCCCCAGGCCTGCATAAGGGCATGCATGCGCTCGAGGTGTGCCGGGGCGGTCTGCAATCCCCCCACTACCTCCACCAGCTTCATGCGCTGGGCGGGGTTGAAGAAGTGTAGCCCCAGCACCCGCTCGGGGTGCTTGACCTTAGCGGCGATAGCCGATACCGAAAAGGTCGAGGTATTGGTGGTTAGCAGGTTGTCCGGGTTTAGCTCACCCAGCTTGCCCAGTAGCTCCTGCTTGAGCTCGAGCTTCTCCGGCACCGCTTCGATCACCAGGTCGGCCCTGGCGCAGTGCTCCAGGGTCTGGGTTGGGGTGATGCGGGCCAGAATAGCCTCGAGGGGCTCCTGTAAGCGCCCTTTGTCGGCCATTTTTTGCAGCTCTGCCTGAATCTCGTCAATGGATCGGTTCAGCGCTTCCTGGTAGGGGTCGTACAGCCGGACGGCGTGCCCGGCGAGCGATGCAACCAGGGCAATGCCCCTTCCCATCGTCCCTGCACCCAGAACCGCAACAGTTTCCTTCACCCAGCCTCCCTAAAAAACCAAACAAACACTCGTTTGTCTAACTTTATGTTGGGCGTAAGTCTAATGGCAGATTTTCCCGCTGTCAAGCCTCCAAACCAATGATTTTCACCCTGGAGTAAGTACACCCTTACAAAGAGAGCTCCCATCCGATAGGCCGGTTATACCCCCTTTGCTCTAACACTTTGCATGGTTCGGGCGCGATGAGCCAGGAAGCAGGGGTTGGGCGGTAGGGTACAGAAGTTGGAAAACTGCTTCCTATCTCCAATCATCCACTCCTACCATGAGTAACGGTGTAGGTTGGTTATGCGCCTGGAGCTGGTATAAATCCAGGGGCAGCCCCTGAAAACTTCGGGTTAAGCGGATTTTTGACGTTTTTGAACCCTTCACATTGCCAGGGTGGGCATGCAGTTCAAACAGGCCCGGTAAAGAGCGGTCAGGGCGAATTACGCGATGCATTCGAATCGGCATGGGTTTATATGACGTGCACCGGAAGCCCTTGCAACTCCGACTCCTGGGTTTGCACCCAGCCGCCGTCAAAAGCCTCCAGTAGGGAGCCTTCCAACAACCAGCTCTTGGGGGTTTTGGCGCCCAACAGGGTTTGGCGGCGGGGGTCGGTGAGACTCCAGCGGATGCGCTCAAAGTCGTGGCCTACGGTGCTGTAGTCGGAGGTGTACAACTCGATGCGGTGGCCGTCGGGGTCGCGCACGTACAGGAAAAAGGCGTTGGATACGCCGTGCCGCCCCGGCCCCCGCTCGATGGTCTCGGTTTGCATGGCCCCGGCCAGGATGTCGCAGGCCCTGATAATGCTCATGGCATCGGGCATCCAGTAGGCGAAGTGGTGCAGGCGGGGGCCGGTGCCGTTGGTGAGGGCCAGGTCGTGAACGTTACCCTTGCGATGGATCCAGGCCGCCCAGATTTTGCCATCGTCACCTTCGGTGTACTCCGACATGCGGAAGGCCAGCTTGTCCATGTACCAGCGGGTCATGGCCTCGACCTGCGGGCTCATCACGTTGATGTGGTCAATGCGCTGAATGCCCGGCCCTTTGTGCAGGTCGTAGCGCTGCAAAAGCCAGGGGTACTTCTGGCTTTCGGCATAGAAAGCCACTGGCACGCCGAAGGGATCCTGGAGGCGAAGCATATGGGGCCGGTCCTGCTCGGACTCCCAGCGATAGGGCAGACCCAGGGCTTCGGCCAGCTCAACCAGCAGTTGCAGGTCGAGCTCACCCGCCACCCGGTAGCCCAGCTGCTTGATGCCGGCCTCGGGGGCCAGCTCGAGCTTGAGCGTCCACTCGCGGTCCTCGGTGCCGCGCAGGTAGAGGGCGCTGGGGCTTTCGTGGAGCACATTGAGGCCCAGCAAGTCCACGTAAAAGTGGCGCGAGCGCTCGAGGTCGGTCACGTAGAACACCCCGTGGCCGATGCGGATAATGTTGGGTATCTGGTTCATGGTTTACCCCTTTGGTGTTGCAGGTTTCGGGTTCACTACAGAGCGGATAGGGGAGGGTTTACGCCGACGGCTTTTGGCTTTGGGCCTTCGGCTTGAGGCTAAGGTAGCTGCCGGTAACCCCGGTTCCAGTACAGGAGCGGCCGGGCGTTTTCCCCCATGGTCACTTTTTCGACCTTTCCCACCACAATTTTGTGGGTGCCCCCCGGATAGACCGCCCAGGTCTGGCAGTGGAGCGTGGCCAGTGCGCCCTCGAGCGCGGGGCTCTCCTCGCTCGAGAGGGGCTCGTACCCTTCAATGGGACGACCCGCAAAATGGGCCGAGGTGTGCTCGTGGCCCTCAGCCAGGAGGTTCACGGTAAAACGTCCGGCCTTTTCCAGGAGGGGCCAGAGCTGGGCTGTTTCGTTGATGCAGACCAGGATCAGGGGGGGCTCGAGGCTCACGCTAGTGAAGCTGCTGGCGGTCATGCCACGGGTTTCGCCCCCGTACTGGGCTGCAATCACCGTAACCCCGCTGGGCCAGTGGCTCATCACCTGGCGGAGCTGGTCTGATAGGGAGGTTTCGGCGGTTTTCATGTGGAATGAAGTCAATGGTCTATAGTCCATGGTCTATGGACTCAGGCAGACCCTAGTCGCTGGCCACCACCTCTGGCTGGGGCTGCTCCTTCCAGCCCAAAAAATCCTTGATGCGCTGCTTGTAGGGTTCTTTGTCGTACACCGAGAACAGGGTCTGGTACATCCGCACCGGGTCGCCAAAGAAGAAGCGCTCGTAGAGGGTCTGGCGTGCGCCAAACCCGCTGGTGGTCATGTCCCAGGCCAGGCGGAAGAGCTGGACACGCTCCCTGGCGGGCAGGGTAGCCGACTGCAAGAACTTCTCGATATAGGGCCCCATCGGTGAGTCGAAGTCGGCCTCGGAGGGCAGG
>CAZIXH010000264.1:0-5084 GCA_964543055.1 uncultured bacterium | reverse complement strand
ACTGCCCACCAGAGCTAGTAGCAGCGAAACCCCCGCCAGGTCGAGCACCCTGGGCAGAATGGCAAGGTCGCCCAGCCCTCGCCAGGCCAGTACCCAAAGCGGTAGGGCTACCCCCAGCGAGAGGAGTAGCCAGAACAAATTGGTCAGGGGTTGTCGCCGGAGCATCAGCGCTATCCTAGCAGTGAGTAGAGCGTATTGACGGGCGGTCATGCCCAGCGGGGTTGAGGGGCTCAGATCAGGCGTGGTCAGATGAGAGGGCGTCGAAGCAAAACAGAAAAGCTAATCTTTGACCTTATACCGAATCTGCTCAGAAGTGACCCAAAAGCGATATACAAGTTCCTCGGACGCGCCCCCTGGCGCGGCAAGTGAGGGGCGCGTTTAGCGCCGCTCACGCGCAGAGTTGGTATTAGACTACAGGCCAACCTGGCTTTCGGCCCTCAGCTTTCGGCTGCTTCAGGCCCTTTTAGCGCAGGTTGAACAGCGTGTTGAACTGTGTAAGCAGGTTTTGCCGGTTGGCCTGGATGTAATCGGCTGCCGAGGGCACCGAGAGCACCTCCCCGCTCACCCCCGCGGGGCGAGGGGCCGAAGCGATGACGGGAATATAACCTTGCTGGGCGAACAGGGCTTGGGCTTCGGGCGAGAGCAAGAAGCGCAGGAAGCGCTCGGCCAGTACCGGGTTGCGGCTATTGCTCAGAATACCGATGGGGGTGGGCACCAGAATGGCCCCGTCGCGGGGGTAGATCACCTTGAGTGGCGCCCCCTGGCGGATGAGGTCGCGGATGCCAAAGTCGGTGATGATGGCCAGGCCATACTGCCCCTCGGCCAGCTTTTGCTGAAGGACGGGGTTGGACTGCTCGACCTTAAGGCCATTGCGCTGGAGTTGCTCGAAGAAGCTAAAGCCAAATCGCTGGCTGAAGGTACCCAGGGTAGAGAGGGCCGCCCCGGAAAAGTTAGGGTTGGGCATGCCCACCAGGTCGCGGTATTCGGGCTTCAAAAGGTCGCGCCAGGAGCGCGGTTCGGGGAGGTTGCCCAGCTTGCGGGTGTTTACGGCAATGCCGTTGTAGAGAAGCCGTACCTCGTAATAGCGCCCGCCCTGGTAGGCAAACTTGACCGGGAAGCCGGGCGTAGTGGCCCGCACCGGGCGCAAGCGGTTTGCGGCGGCCAGTTCGCGGAAAAAGGTCTCGTCGGCCACCCACAGCAGGTCGGCCTGGGGGTTGTTGGCCTCGAGCTCGGCCCGCAGACGGGTAATCACCTCGCCGGTGCCGCTGCGGAAGACCTGCACGTTGACGCCTGGATTGGCCCGTCTGAACAGCTCAATCATGGGGTTGACGTTGGTCAGGACTTCCGAGGTGTAGAGGGTGATGGTTTGCTGCTGGGCCAGAGCCAGCCCAAAAGCAACCAGAGCAGCCAGAAAGAATCGTCGCATGAAGCCTCCAGTGAAGGGTTTTATCCCCTTAGAGATTGTGCCCTGTTTATTGTCAGCCCACGGTCAGAACAGACTTGGTGTTGGGCTACGAAAGCCGTAATTATCAGTAATCTCTGTGGTCAGCACAGCAGGGTGCTGGTCAGAGGTCTTGGGTCAATCTGAGGAGCTTTTTTACGTGGAAAGTTCAGGCAGCACCAGCAATGATGCGGTGGTCTTTGAGCTCGAGCCTGCCCAGGCCGTGTTTGCTCGAGAGCCGCTCGAGGTTTTGCTGGCGCTCCCCCTGGCGGGCGGCATAGGACATATTGGCCCCGTGCATGGAAACCGCTACGCCCCTGCCGGGAAGCTGAATGAGCGGGTAGCCCGCCGAGGTCACGCGCAGATACCAGTCCCAGTCCCAGTAGTCGGCCATCTCGGGGTCGAAGGGGCCCAGCTCGTCGTGCAAAAAGCGCGGATAGGCCGCGCCGGTGGCGAGCAGGTGGTTATCGGTGCGGAGCGAGAAGGGGCTGGCTTTGAGGTCGAAGGGGATGCGCTCGAGTTCCAGACCGTCGCGCTCCAAAACCAGATAGCCGCCCCGGTAGACCAGCCCGGCCTGCGCTTTGAGGGCCCGCACCACCCGGTACAGGTGGGTGGGGTCGAGCCACCAGTCGTCGTCGTCGAGCAGGGCAATTATCGA
Source organism: uncultured bacterium (assembly GCA_964543055.1). Classification (GTDB taxonomy): domain Bacteria; phylum Deinococcota; class Deinococci; order Deinococcales; family Thermaceae; genus Meiothermus. The sequence goes on along the minus strand of CAZIXH010000264.1, from coordinate 2,985 downwards.
GCCGGTGGCATGGGACAGCCCGGTGTTGCGGGCGTGCACCTGCCCCCGCCCCTCGTTGCGAACCCCCAGGATGCGGGGGTCGCGCAGGCTGTGGGCGGCCAGAATGCCCGAGCCGTCGCCATCGTCCACCACCACTGCTTCCCAGTCGGGGTAAAGCTGAAGCTGAAGCGAACGCAAGGCCCGCAGCAAAAACTGGGGCCGGTTGTAGGTTGGAATCAGTACACTGACCATTGTTTATCTAAGATTAAAACCCTTTTGTCAGGGCCGCTTGGTACGCCTCCTGACATTTGGCTGACCCACCTGACCCGGCCCTGACGCATGGGCGCAACCCTCTCTTTGGAGAGGTTAGCCATGCGAATTCTGGTCACCAACGACGACGGCATCTATAGTCCTGGGCTTCTGGCCCTGGCCGAGGTGGCAACGGCTTTTGGCGAGGTGCGGGTGGTCGCGCCCGATGTGGAGCAGTCCGCCATGGGCCACGCCATCACCATTTCCCGCCCCCTGCACTACCGCGCAACGCCGCTGGGGGGCCTCGAGGCCTACCGCGTGAACGGCACCCCTGCCGACTGCGTAGCCCTGAGCACCCACCACTGGGACACCGTAGACCTGGTGCTCTCCGGTATCAACCTGGGTTCCAACCTGGGCAACGAAATCTGGCACTCCGGCACGGTGGCCGCCGCCAAGCAGGCCGCGCTGCTCGGCATTCCCGCCATTGCCTTTAGCGCCCCTGTCAATGGCCGCGAGCCCGACTTCGAGGCCCTCAAACCCTGGGTGGGGCGGGTGCTGGAAGCGCTGCTGCGCGAGCCCAGGCCCTTCCTGATCAACGTCAACCTGCCCACCAAGCCCAAGGGCATTTTGTGGGCCCGCCAGTCGGTGCGGATGTACGAGGGCCGGATTGTGCCTGGCGCCGACCCCATGGGCCGCGAGCACTTCTGGTTCGCCGCCTACCCCGACCACGAGCCCGAGGAAGGCACCGACCGCTGGGCCATCAACCACAACTTCATCGCCCTCACGCCGCTGCGCCTCGACCTGACCGACGAAGCCCGCCTGAGCCAGGCTTTTCAGCTGGCGGCCTCAGCGGATTGAAGGTGTACATGGTTGATAGCTCATAGCTGATAGCCCAATTGTGCAGTAGCCGCTGGGCAACCTCCGGCCAGCTTCGGGCTATCGGCTATCCACCATCGGCTATCGGCAGATTTTTCGGCTACACGTTGAACAAAATCAGCACCACGTCGCCGTCCTGCACCACGTAATCCTTGCCTTCGGTGCGTACCCAGCCTTTTTCCTTGGCCTGGGCCCAGCCGCCCGCTTCGACCAGCTTGTGCCACTCGATCACCTCGGCCCGGATGAAGCCCCGCTCGAGGTCGGAGTGAATCTCGCCGGCGGCCTGGGGGGCCCTGGTGCCCTGGCGAATGGTCCAGGCTCGCACCTCTTTCTCCCCGGCAGTGAAGAAGGTTTGCAAGCCCAGGGTGTGGTAGGCGGTGTGTACCAGCCGATCCAGGCCCGACTCCTTTAGGCCCAGGGTTTGCAGGTACTCGGTGGCCTCCTCGTCGGAAAGCTCGGCCAGTTCGGCTTCGATCTTGGCCGAGACCACCACCACATCGGCGCCTTCCGGTGCGGCTGCTTCGCGCACCTTTTGCACGTGTGGGTTCTGGGTGCCATCGGGCAGGTCTTCCTCGGCCACGTTGCACACGTAGATAACCGGCTTGTAGGTGAGCAGGCCCATTTCGCGGGCGGCTTTGCTCAAAAGTTCTGGCTCGGCGCCCTTGAAGGTTCGGATGGGCAGGCCCTGCGAAAGGTGTTGCATGAGCGGTTCCAGCACCTCCAGCAGGGCTTTGTCGTCCTTGTCGGTGCGGGCCGACTTACGCAGCTTGTCCAGGCGCTTTTCGATAGTCTGGAGGTCGGCCAGGGCCAGTTCGGTGTTGATGGTCTCGAGGTCGTCCAGGGGGTTGACCTGGCCGGCCACATGCACCACGTTGGGGTCTTCGAAGCAGCGCACCACGTGGGCAATGGCGGCCACCTCGCGGATGTTGGCCAGAAACTGGTTGCCCAGACCCTCGCCCTTGTGGGCCCCCTTCACCAGCCCGGCAATGTCCACAAACTCCACATGGGTAGGCACAATGGGCGGCACCCGTTCGCCCTTCACAAAGAGCTTTTGCAGGGCGACCAGACGGGGGTCGGGCAGCGTGACCACCCCCACGTTTTTGTCAATGGTGGCAAAGGGATAGTTGGCGGCCAGGGCGCCTGCTTTGGTTATGGCGTTGAAGAGGGTGGATTTGCCCACGTTGGGTAGACCGACGATGCCGACTCCGAGTGATGCCATGCGGTTCCTCTGGGCAGGCTACGCTGCCTGCACACAAGCCCCCATTCTAAAGCAGCAGAGGCAAAAGCCCCAAGCCCAGCCCGGTAGAATCGAGGCGGGTTTGAGGAGGTGTTCATGGTAACGGTGCTGCTCTTGATGCTGGCGGTAGCGGCAGTGCTGCTGATGGTGCAGTTTGGCCTGGATACCCAGAACCTATCCCAGAAGCCCGCCGATATCCTGGCCGATGAAAGCTACGTGCTGGTGGCCTTGCTGGCGATGGTGTTGATTGCCGGGCTGGTGACGGCGGTGCTGCTGTATGTCGCACCCCAGTGAGCTTGCCAGGTAACCTATTGACTGGCAACTATAAAATTTGTACCTTGGGCTCTTTGTTGCTGAAAGCCCAAAGCCGAAGGCCAAAGGCAAGCTGTTCTGCAACTTGAGGCAGAGTGCATGCCTCTTAAAGCATCTTTGCTTGAAAACTTTGGGTACGGTAGGAGCGGTGAAATCGGCAGAAGGGGTTAGGGGATAGGTGTTGGTGACCCACCACTTATACCAAATCTATGTAGATAATAATACATGCCGAGCAAAGCCATACCCCTACACCCCCACCTGAGCCTGGAGGAACTCGAACAGCGCTACCGTCGCTGCAAGGATGCCAAGGAGAAGACCCGCTGGCAGGTGAT
>CAZIXH010000263.1:0-6818 GCA_964543055.1 uncultured bacterium | reverse complement strand
AAAAAAGCCTAGGCATGCAGGGCCCCTTTCATCTGGCGCAGGGCTTCTTGGGTCTCGCGCACCAGCGCTTCGACCAGCACGGCAGCAGGCAGGCTGCGGCACAGGCTGGCAGCCTGCCCCGCCCAGAGCGACATGAACTCGAGCCGACCCGCTCTGGCCGCCGCCTGGCGAATTTCGGCGGTAAGAGCATTCTGGATGGGGTAGGGCGGCACCAGGGCCTCGTAGGGCTGCATGCGCTCGATAAAGGCGTTGCGCAAGCCCCGTGCAGGCCGGCCGGAAAAGGTGCGGGTAACCACGGTGGGGTCGCCTTGGGTGTGCAACAGGGCTTCTTTGTAAAGGGGGTGGATGCCCGCCTCCGGGCAGGTCAGGAAGGCCGTGCCCATCTGCACCGCTGAAGCCCCCAGGAGCAAGGCTGCCGCAATGCCCCGCCCATCCATAATGCCCCCAGCAGCAAGGACGGGGATCTTCACCGCCGCCACCACCTGCGGCAGCAGGGCCAGGGTGCCGGTCATGGCGTGCTCGAAAGGCCCGATAAAGGTGCCCCGGTGGCCCCCAGCCTCGGCCCCCTGGGCACAGATGTAGTCGGCTCCGGCCTCCTGCCAGGCCAGAGCCTCGGCCACGTTGGTGGCAGTGCCGATAACCTTGCAACCCGCCTGGTGCAGCCGCTCGATCTGGGGGGCGGGCAAAAGGTCGAAGTGAAAGCTCACCACCGGGGGCTTTTCTTCCAGGAGCACCTCGAGCTGCGCCTCAAAGTTCTCGCTGAACTTCGCTGGCGCCATCCCCGGCGGCAGGCCCAGCTCGGCCCGGATGGGTTGCAAGCGCTCAATAGCCGCTTCCAGTTCAGCCTGGGCAACCGCCACCGGCTGCAGCACAAGCAGGTTGACACCAAAGCGCCGGTCGGTCAGGGTGCGAATTATCTGGATTTCCTCGCGGGGCCGATCCGGCGGGAGCATGAACCCTGCCAGCGAGCCCAGCACGCCCGCGTTGGAAACGGCAGCGACCAGCTCGGGGGTGGTGGCCCCTCCGGCCATGGGGGGCTGAATGATGGGGTGGAGGGTCAGGGTATACGGCATGCCTGATTGTAATCCGGTAATATAACTTGGCTAGGGGCCATGCTTTTTCTCCCACGTACCCTTTTTCTGGATGCATGCGTGTTTTACCCTGCCCAAACCCGCGATCTATTCGTTCGTCTGGCCCTGAAAGACCTGGTAAGGCTCAAGTGGAGCAGGCGTGTTCAGGAGGAGTGGCTCGCGGCCATCTTACGCGAAAGACCTGAATTGAGTCCTGTGCAGAAGTTGCGCTTGGAAAGCACACCCACGCGGTTGCAGGAGGTCCTGGCCTTCCAAGAGCCACTCGTAGAAGGCTACGAAAGCTACGCAACCCAGATAGTCCTGCCCGACCCCGAAGACGCCCATGTAGTTGCGGCAGCTTTTCATGCCGGAGCCGAGGCGATACTAACCTTCAACCTGAAGGATTTTCCCTCGAGCGCGCTGGAGCGGTGGGAGCTGCAAGCCATCCACCCCGACGCGTATTTACTCGAGCTTTGCGAGTTGCTCATTCGCCAGGCTGGCGTTCCCGATCTTGTACTCGAGGCCATCCGAGAAATCCGAAACAGCTTGAAAAACCCTCCCATTTCAAAAACCGAGTACCTGGAAGCTTTGCGTCGAATCAGTTTGAGGCAATTTGCAGATCTCCTTGAGAGCTACAACAACTGGTAATGCTTTCGATTATTTCGTTTGTTGCATTTATTGCGTTTATGTGCCATACTCTGTTTATGAAAGCGTTGTACGTACCCCCTTCCTTACAACGCGAAGCTGCCCTGCTTGCCAGTCATGTGCAGTCCAGCGCCGTGCTCGAGATTGGAGGAAAAAAACTGACCCTTAGTTTAGAGATGATCCAAATTCTCAAGGACTGTTTAGAACCCATCAGCCAAGGTCGGATGGTGCGGGTCGTGCCTTTAGAAACTGAACTTTCTACCCAGGAGGCCGCCGAGCTACTAGGGGTTTCCCGCCCATACCTTATTCAGCTTTTAGAGGGCGGTGAAATCCCCTATCGCAAGGTAGGCACCCATCGCCGGATCAGGGCGCAGGATTTATATGCCTACCGCCAGAGGGCTATCGAACAAGGTCGGCGTCTGGCTAGTGAGCTTACGCAAGAAGCACAAGAACTAGGGCTGGGCTATTGAGGACACTTGAAAGCCAATGGGTAGCGGCCCGAACTGCGCCAAACGCTCAGTGTGAACCCACAAGGGACAAGCGTGGCTACACCGAAGAGGGATCGTTACCCTTCAGGGGTCGCAGGGGCGGGCCAGGCTCGGCTGCACCGTTACGACCCGCCTCTTTCCAGGGCTTCCTGGGTGCTGATTACGGTGCAGAACTCCCCGCTCAGGCTGGCCAGATGCACCCGGTGCACCTGGTCGGCTGGAATCATGCCCTCGGGGCTTTGCTTGGCAAAGGTAGCGCAGGCATCTCCCACCAGCCACACTTCGAAGCCCAGGTTGCCGGCCATGCGCACGGAGGTGGAGACGCAGTGGTCGGTAGTCAGGCCCGCTACCACCAGGCGGGTGATGCCCTCCTGGCGCAGGTAGGCCTCGAGGTCGGTACCAATAAAGGCGCTGTTAACGGTCTTGGCGAAGATGGGCTCCCCTTCCAGGGGACGCGCCTCCGGCTTGAAGGCATGGCCGAGCTGACCGGGGAAGAGCGGCGAGGTGGGGCGAAGCGAGTGATGTTGAACGTGAAGAATCGGTGTACCGGCCTGCCGAAACCCGCCCAGCAAGGCGGCCACGTTGCGTTCGAACTGGGGGTTGTTACGAGGGCCAAAGTAGGCGGTATCATCGAGCCCTTGTTGGATGTCTATCAGCAGCAAAGCTGTTCTGGACATGGTTCGCCTTTCACCCTGAGGTATCCAGAAAAACTCAACCTGAGCCGGGAAAAGATTGGCTAAAGTGTGCCTGTGGAGGATGACAGGCTCTGGCTCAGGTTGAGGGTCTGGAGGTATTCCCCAACATGGGGAATAATCAAACTATATACGCTTACGTCCTTATTTGTCCATACACCGTTTGTTCTTTTGCTATCATACCGAATATGGTTCAGCTAGATACCCGCGACCGGGCCATTTTGCTCGAGCTTCAACAAGAAAGCCGTCTCTCCTATGCTGAAATTGGCCACCGGGTGGGGCTTTCACCGGCCGCCGTGCATGACCGGGTGAAAAAACTCGAGCGCAGGGGGGTCATCCGGGCATACAAAATTCAGGTTGACCCCGAAGCCCTGGGCCTCAAACTGACGGCCTTTGTGGCCATCCGGCTGGACAACAACTTCACCGGACGGGAAATCCAGCCCGCCCTCGAGCAGTTTTACCAAATCGAGGAGATGCACAGCATCGCCGGCGAAAACGACCTGCTGCTCAAGGTACGCACCAGCGATACCAAAACCTTAGAGGCCCTCATTTACCGCATCAAGGCCGTGCAGGGCATTGCCCGCATCACCTCGACCATTGTGCTTTCCACGGCGCTCGAGGGCCGCCCCCTGGTTCCAGATGAGAGCGAAAAAACTATTCAGTAGGCCCCAAGCCGTACTATAAGCGCTTACAAAAGGGCCCCAGGGCCACCCTCACCGGCGATGTGCTCCGGAAGTGTCCCGGCTAACGTTTGCCCAGAGCCCCTGCGACTAGACTCTAGTCCATGAGAGAGCGCATGTACGCCATCACCACCCCTGAAGAAGCCGATATGTTCATCGAAAGCCAGGCCGTCACGGCCATATTCAAGGCGGGCACCTGCCACAAGACCATGCAGGGCTGGGGCAACGTGGAAAAAATCCTCCGGGAGCGGCCCGAAATCCCGGTGGGCATCATCACGGTGGTCGAACATCGCCCGGCCTCCAACCGCGTGGCTGAACGCACTGGCATTGTGCACCATTCGCCCCAGATCATTCTTTTTCGCAACGGTCAGCCGCTCTTTGAGCTCAATAACTGGGACATTACCCTGGAGAACCTCGAGTCCCTCTTCAGCCAGCACCTGCCCGATGTAAAGGTCGAAAAACCACAGGAAAGCGGCACGAGCAACCTCGAGCGCCAGACGAGGCCCACGCAGAACACTGAGCCCCTCCCCTCCCGCAGTGGGCTCGCGCCTGCCGGCCTCGAGCCCTACAAGCGCCTGCTGGATGCCTACCTGAGCGGCGCGGTGAGTGAGCCGCAGTTCACCTGGACGTATCTGAACATGTTCCGCGAGGACGCCTCGCTGCGTTCGCAGGAAGAGTTCGAGTTGCTCAACTCGCTCTTTGGCAACCCCGACGAGCACCACATCCACCCCAGGGCCATTATGCAGTTCGAGCAAGAAAATCCCCAGGCCACGCCCCTGCGTGAGCGGGTACAGGCCCTGCGAGCCCAGCTCGAGACGTTGTAAACCCCGTCTGGCGTTTTTGTCCCCGCCTGCTGTGGCGGGGTTTGCATTTCTCATGCCTGCATCGTTAGCAACGCGAATGAGCCGAGCAGCCAGCAATAAAGAACCCCCCTATTGGGGGGCCGGAATGGAGTCCCTGGCAACAGTGCGAACGAAAATGGAGCGCCAGGCGTTGTAGCTTAGCCTCGAGGGGTTCCAATGGGAACCTTATGAGCAGGGGTGGCTCGAGGCTAAGCACCATCAAGGTAGCAATTAGTTTTGCAAAAGATGTGGAAGCGTTTACAGGATTAAGCACGGGTTCTGCGGGGAGCCCGTCTGTTCACCCACCTAAACCACACAAAGCCTGGGGTTTGTGTGGCATGTTGAGGGAGCATGCGCCGGGCCTACTCCACCTCCCACTGCGTCCTCGAGCTCCCCGAATATCACCCCTTCCCCAAGTACAAATATGGCGGGGTGGCCGAGGCGCTTCGGCACGAACTGAACATCCAACCGGCCCCCGCCATTGCCTGGGAGACCCTGGCCCTGGCCCATACCCACGACTATCTGCAAAAGCTCCGCACCGAGGGGCTGAGCCGCCAGGAGGCCCACAAGGTGGGGCTGCCCTGGACCCAAAGCCTGCTGACGCGGGCCTTGCATGCTACCGGAGGCACCCTGGCCGCCACCCAGGATGCCCTGCAAACCGGCCTGGGCCTCAACCTGGCCGGGGGAACCCACCACGCCTATCCGAACCGGGCCGAGGGCTACTGCCTGTTCAACGATGTGGCCGTGGCCATCGCCCACCTGCGAACCGGGGGCTGGCATGGCAGGGCTTTGGTGGTTGATTTGGACGCCCACCAGGGCAACGGTACGGCGGTTTTTTTCCAGCGCGACCCCCGCGTGTTTACCCTCTCGGTACACGCCCTGCGCAACTACCCCCTCAAGAAGGAGCAGAGCAGCCTGGACGTGGGCCTGGGCGATGCCACCGGCGATGCCGAATATCTGACCGCCCTGGAGCCTGCCCTCGAGCAGGCCTTCGCCTTCAAGCCCGACCTGGTCTTCTTCAACGCCGGGGTAGATGTGCTGTACAACGACCGCTTTGGGCGGCTGGGCCTCAGCTTGCCGGGGCTGGCCGAGCGGGATCGGCGGGTGTTCGCAAAAGTAAAGCAGGCCCAGGTGCCGCTGGTGGTGGTTATGGGCGGCGGCTACAACCGCGACCCCCGCACCACGGTGGCAGCCCATACCCAGACCTACCGGCTGGCGCTCAGTGTGCTGGGCGCTCGTTGAGCTCAGGATAGTCTATAGTCTATGGTCTATGGCTGATGGCCGAGATATGGTCTTGCCCTGTGGCCCTCTAGTGGTCTGGGTAACAAAGTATTTGGGATACCTCCAATGAACCCAACTTCTGCCCTTGACTTCTTGTTGTCATTCCGAGGCGCACGCAGTGCAACGAGGAATCTCGTACTGCATAGGAATGGTGAATACAGGGGACTGAAGCGCATCGGATTCCTCACTTCGCTCCGCTACGTTCGGAATGACATAGAAATTTTCTTACCAGACCACTAAGTTAGAGGGTAATCCAGTCGCTCAGTAACCCACAGGTTTGTCCGCACTTTACCCTGCCGAAAAAGCTGAGCGCATTCGGGCATGCGACATGCGTCCTGAGACCTGCGACCTTCCAGAGCAAAACACCACAGACACATAGATAGGCTGGCAGTCTGTAAAGGCTTTCCCTTAGACTGCCTGCATGCAACCGCCCCGCAATATTCTTTCCATTCAGAGTTGGGTCGCCTACGGTCACGCCGGCAACGCTGCGGCGGTGTTCCCCTTGCAACGCATGGGCTTCGAGGTCTGGGCCATCCACACCGTGCAGTTTTCCAACCACACCGGCTATGGACAGTGGAAAGGCATGATTATGCCGCCCGAGCACCTGAGCGCGGTGGTCGAGGGCATCGCCGAGCGCGGGGTACTGGAACAGTGCGACGCCGTGCTGTCGGGTTACATGGGCAGCGGGGGCACCGCCGAGGCCATTCTGTCGGCCCTGGCTCGAGTACGCCAACTCAACCCCAGGGCGCTCTTTTGTTGCGACCCGGTGATGGGCGACGAAGGGCGGGGGTTGTTCGTGCGCCCCGAAATTCCCGAGATCATCAAGCACCAGGTGCTACCCCAGGCCGATATCATCACCCCTAACCAGTTCGAGCTCGAGCTCCTCACCGAGCTTTCCGCCAAAACCCTGCGCGAGGTACTGGAAGCCGCTCACATCGTCCGCGCCCACATCCACCAGGGCGGCCCCCGCATCGTGGTAGTGACCAGCATGCTGCGCGAGGGGGCGCCCGAGGGCACCATCGAAACCCTGGCCGTTGCCGACGAGGGGAATGCGGGGGGTGCGTACCAGCCAGGCCCCCTCGTCGGCAACGGCAAGGGTTTCGATGGTGCCCTCGGGCGC
>CAZIXH010000262.1:0-15103 GCA_964543055.1 uncultured bacterium | reverse complement strand
TCAAGGGACGCTCGATATTTAACAGGCGTAGGTGGTCTGCAGGGTCAGAGTGTTATAATAGACCGCCCCCAACGTGCCGGCTGCGTTATGTTGTGCTTCTACTTCAAGATGAGCTACCGTGACTTTGAAGAGCTTTTGCGGATGAGCCAGGAACTCAGGGAGGAACTGGAACTCGAAGAGGTGCCCCACTATAGCACCCTCAGCCGGATGTATCAGCGCTTTCGTGCAAGTCACCTGGATGAGATGAACCGGCAGTTATTGCAGAGCTTAGGGGTGGTGGAGGAGGCAGTAGCCTTAGATAGCACCGGATTTCGCCCCACCCAGGCCAGCGCCTACTTTCAGACCAGGCGAGGTAAACCCTTTCGAAGCTGGGTGAAGGGGAGCTATGCAGTGGGGACACGCAGTCAGCTAATCCTGGGAGCGCTCTCGGGTAGAGGTCCCAGTGGGGACAGCTCCCATCTCTCCACGCTCAAACGAAGGGTGAGCCCTTATGGGAAACGTGGGAACTGGGTCATCCTGGCGGACGCTGGGTTTGATGGACGGGGGGTAGGGCCCCGTGACCTGATTCCGCCGGTTCGGCGCAGAGGGGCTTTGAAGGCCACTGAGCGCAAGGCGCGAGCCGAGTTGGTATCTCAGGCCAGGCTCGACGGTCTGTTCGGGCAACGCTGGAAGAGTGAGACGGTGATATCCGTGCTCAAACGCAAGTTCGGCGAGGGGGTGCGTTCTCGCAAACCCCGCCTGCAGATGCGGGAGTGCCGGGTCAAGGCATTGGTCTACAACGCCTACCGTTAGTCGGCTTGCTACATCGAGGGAACTTTGCAACAGAGCATTATAAATGCGATAAGGCGACAGGGTCGCGGTTTGGGGAGGTTCTTATCACCGCCCATCGCTTTCTGCGTTGTATGCTTTCAGGCGGTATATGGAACGACCTCTGATGGTTTTTAGTGGACAGTCCAACCTACCCCTGGCGCAGGAAGTAGCCGAGAACCTGGGGGTGCCCCTGGGCAAAAGCACCACCGAGCGCTTCGCCAACGACTGCCTCTTCGTCCGCTACGAGCAGAGCCTGCGCGAAGGCGATATTTTCATCATTCAGTCGCTCACCCCTCCGGTGCAGGATCACCTGGTGGAGCTCCTGATGATGATAGATGCCGCCAAGAGCAGCAGCGCGGCGCGGGTCACGGCCGTGATTCCCTACTACGCCTATGCCCGCAGCGACAAGAAGGACGCGCCCCGCATTTCCATTGCGGCCCGCCTGGTCGCCGACCTGATTCAGGCTGCAGGCGCCGACCGGGTACTGACCATGACGCTCCATTCGGCGCAGGTACACGGCTTTTTCAAGGTTCCGGTAGATCACCTGTCGGCGGAGCCGGTAATTGCCAACTACTTTGCCACCCAGGTGGACAGGCTGGAAAACGCCGTAGTGGTTGCGCCCGATGCAGGGGACATCAAGCGGGCCAGCTCACTGGCCCGCCGACTGGCCCTGCCCATCGCGTTCATTGACAAGCAACGCCTCTCCGACACCGAGGTGACCTCGAGGGGGCTGGTGGGCGATGTGCGCGGCAAGACCGCCCTGATCGTAGACGACGAGGTCTCCACCGCAGGTACCCTGGTGCAGGCCGCCGAATCGCTCACGCAGAATGGAGCCCAGGCGGTATACGCGGCCTTTACCCACGGGGTGTATGTGGGCCCCGCCATTGATCGCATTGAAAAAGGCCCCATTGTGGAGGTGGCCGCCACCAATACCTGCACCTACAACGCCCGGCCCAGCCCCAAAATCAAGCAACTGAGCGTGGGGCCGCTCTTCGCCGAGGCCATCTGGCGGATTCACCGGGGGGAGTCGGTCTCGAGTCTTTTCACCTAGCTCCCATTTGTTCAGGCTTGCATGTTCGATCTAAAGCCTTTTCACCTGAGCCAGGGCGCCAGGGCGCTCAAAAAGCACCACACCTTCTTTCAAAGCGGGCCGTACCATTCCCCAGCCCTCCCGCCAGCTTTGCCGGGCTTCCTCCAGGGTGTACGGAAAAACCTCCACCCCGATGCCCAGGCCCTGGGGCTTGTAGGCAACCATCCGCTCGGCAAAAGGCATTAGGCTCTCCCGCAGAACAATCAAAACATCGGCGTCGCTCATCGCAGTAGCCCGCCCCTGGGCCAGGGAGCCAAACAGCACCACCGCCAAGACTTCGCTTCGCTTAGATAGGCTCCGGGCCCAGGCCGAGAGTTCAGAACGCCAGCGTTCGGGTTCAGCTTTCCATACGCGCAGCACAAAAATGCACCACCTCGGCAGCCAGGCGCACCGCAGCCTCAGCCTCTCCCGCAGTATAGTGCCTGGCCGCCGGGCCGGCGGGGTGGGCATCGGGGTAACGGGTTGGGATGTAATACTTATCCAGAACCCGGGCCACATCCAACAACGAGGCTGGCACACTGGCCGCTGCTGGCAGGGCCCCCAGCAAATCCAGGAGGGAGTGGCCCCAGGCCACCTGCCCCACATGCAGGTGCAGGGCTTTGAGAGCTGCTTCGGCTGCCTGCTGGGCTGCAAAGCAGGCCCAGGCATAGTCTCCAAAGGCCTGGCTGCGTTCAGCGTGACCCAGATTGGCCCGGGCCTGCTCGAGCCAGTCTTTGGCCCGGTTCACCTTACCTCCAGCTCCGAACGGTGGGGCTCGAGAGCTGGCTGGGGCTTGACAGCCTCGGCCACAAACGCCCAGATAACGCCCAGGAGCAAGCCCAGAACCCCGGCCACTACGGTGAACAGCAAGGGCCTTGGGAAGCTGGGGCGAAGCGGTTCGGCGGGGGGCACCAGCACCTGTACCAGCAAGGCCTGGCTGACCAACTGGCCGATAGCCTCGGGTTGCTTCAGGAAGTCGGTCAGGGTGGTGATGCGGGCCTCGAGCTGGGCAATTTGCGAACGCAGGCGGGACTCGTCCAGGCTCAGGCTGGTGTAGGCCGGGTTACTGGTACGGGCCGCCTGGGGGTCGTTGCCCCGGGCCTCGAGGCCCGCCGAAATGGTGGCATCGGAAGCAGCCCGATCCGGGGCAATTTTGAGCTGCGCCTGGATGCCCTTGAGCCCGTCCTGGGCCGCCCGGAGGTCCAGGCGGGCCTGGGTTTGGGCGGCCCGCAGGTTGGCCTGGGCCCCCTCAAGCAGGTTGCGCTCGAGGTAGCTACGGGCTACCTGCAAAATCCGCTCAGCCCGTTCCCCAGCCTCGGCAGCCGTGCGACCCTGGGCCGTTAGGAAGAGCAACCCGCGCTTTTCGTCGAAACGGGCCCTGTAGAAGCGGGTGGGGTCGTCTACCCCCAGCTGGTTGGCCAGTAGCTTGGTCTGTTGCAAATCCACAAACCCCTGGGCCAGCCCCGCCAGCGAGGGCAGGTTGTTGAGCAGACCCTGGCTGGACTGGTTGGAGAGCGACAGGCTGACTACCACCTGGCTGGTGTAGGTTTTGGGCCAGAGCAGGCTAAAACCTAACGTTAAAAGCGCCAACCCCAAACCAGTACCAACAATTCCCCTAACCCTTTTTTTCAGAACAAGATAGAGCTCCCTGAGTGAGACTTCATCTGTCTGAGAACCATCGTTAGACATCACCGGGACATTCTAACAGAGTGATTGGGGACATGCATTGTTGTGGCCGCGAAGGCCAGGGCCAGCATAAAAGGGTAAAACACCCAAGCATTAAAGAACGTAAGGTCAAAAATGTTCAGTAATATAACCACAGCAAATAAAGTTAGTATACGGAAATTGCGAGCACGAACAAACACATAAAAAATAGCAATTAGCCACAGCGTAAAACCAAGCCAGGTCAAAAATCCCCCTCCTGCCAGCAAGTGAAAAAGGAGATTATGGGCGTGACCTGGCGAGAGCTCGTATGGGTTACTGGGCAGATTGAAGTCAAAGTACATGCCAAAGTTTCCGAATCCCACACCTCCTAACGGGTTTTCCATAAAGGCTTGCCATGCCACGTTCCAAAACTGTAAACGCGCCTGGACATTGGCATCCAAAGTAAGTGACTGCCCTAGGCGCCCTAAAAGCAGAGGCTGAGACAGGACAAGCGCACCGAGCCCGGTAGCAAGTCCCAGGGCCACCCATCGTCTGGAGCTAAGCCCCCATGCCCACGCGGCTCCTAGGAGTAGTAGTGCCCAGAACGCCGTGCGGCTCCCGGAAGACCACACAAGGAAAATGGCTAGCGCAATCGCTAGTCCCCCGTACCGATTCCCACCTAGAATCCACAACAGTGCAGCCATCACAACCGCGCTATGTCCCAGAATATTTGACTCTAATGCCAAACCTGTGGCACGGTCTGTAATATCCGCACCTAAAATTTGGTACATAACAAATGCCGAATGAAAAAGCATTCCTAATAGCAACGCCGCGGACACACTATTCGGAGAAAAATAACGAAAAAACTGCAAACCTGCTTGCAGTACTAAAAAACCCATGACCACAGGCCCTGCCCAATACTGCCACCGCCAAGCTAGGCTCATAATCCCACTTGGCCCAATCGAAACTGCCGTCGGAGAATCACCCTCCTCAAGTTGGGGCCAACCCACATCAAAGTAGGTAAAATCGCCACCTCCATTTATGAAGTCAAGGGCCCGGAGCATGTGCTCTCCCTCTTTCGTTGTGTAACTCGCCCAGACTCTCCATACTCCTTGGGCCACTGCTTGTGTGTGTGTTTCAACAGGATGGTGACCATTATTTGTAAAAAATGTGATAGATATGTGCGCCTCTGAGCCGTCATGGCGCAAATAGAAGCTTTGAGTGTAGGTTTTTCCCTCTTTGACTTCAAACCACCGACCTGTCAAGAATTCTTTGTATTCAGAGTTGGTTGTGCTGTTGTATCTGGGTACCCTCCAGAAGCCCTCGCTTACATAAACAGCTTCGCGTCGATTTCCTACTACATCATTCCAGCCCGAGAGCTCATGCAGGTATGGTCTTATCGGATTGCGCTTAGGTTCATCAGCAATCTGCACGTAATCCGGCGGTTTATACTCAGGAGCAAAATCTTCATTTGAAAACCATTGACCCAAGAGCCCAAGAATCGCCATTAGAATGAAAGGTAAGGTCAAAAAAGGTTTTTTTCGGGACAAAATCTCGAAAATCCCAACAATTGCAGCTCCTACTGCAAACCAAACCGCTTGTAAAGGAAGTATAACTAGTAGGGCGAACTTAATAAAACGGATCAATAAGCCCCCTTCCCAAGAAGAACTACGCTAAAGGTCCTGGCAAGTATGTAAATGTCTAACCAAACCGACCAGTTTCTTACATAATAGCTATCCAATGCCACCCGCTCCTCATACGTGGTGTCATTCCGACCAGAAACCTGCCATAAACCGGTCAAACCGGGCGATACACGCGTGTAAAGGGGAAAATTGACGCCATATTTCGGAATTTCCGACTCCACAATGGGTCGCGGTCCTACCAGGCTCATCTCGCCCCGAAGAACATTCCAGAGCTGAGGCAACTCATCCAAACTGGTCTTGCGTAAAAACCGACCTATCCTTGTTACTCTAGGGTCGTTTCGAATTTTTTGGTCTTTTTCCCATTCAGCTCTCAGCTCAGGGTGTTCGGCAAGATACTTCGCCAGGACTTTATCGGCATCTGGAACCATGGTGCGAAATTTCCAAGCACGAAATGGAACCTTATTCTGACCTATTCGTACCTGCGAGTAGAATATCGAACCTTTTGAATCGAGACGAATGAGTATGGCAAGCAAAGAAACCACTATAACGATCAGAGGAGCAAACAATAACACGAGACTCATGTCTAGAGTTCGCTTAATGATTCTGGATCCGCGCCGAAGCAAGTTCTGTTTGACTTCAAGGCCCAGCACTCCACCAATATCTCTAGATTCAACCCAAAGACTGGACAATCCGAACAGGTCAGGCACGATGATTACATGAGGAAAAAGTTTCAGTTGACTATCAATTATCTCAACCAGGCGGCTTCTCGGTACTCCAGGCATTGCTACTATGGCGTGTCTGGTTCCCAGACGGGCAAAAAACTCCGCTAGTCCCACAGGGCCTTCGACCCTTACGTTATCCAGGGTTATACCTTGTTTTCCGGCATCATCATCGAGAAGCCCCACAGCTCGCATGCCTAGACCTGGTTGCTTGCGCAAAGCCTGCAAAACCGCCAAACCGGTTTTACCTGCGCCTACTATGATTACCGGCACTTGCCACCAAACCTTATGTGCAAAAATCTGTCGTACCAAAGCCCGCCCCAGCGGCACAAGAATAAGAAGCAAAAACCATGCAAAAATAAAGGCGCCTCTTGAGTAATCCGCTCCTGCCTTATACATAAAAGTTGCGCCGCCGAGTATCAAGAAAACCAGCGTGCTTGAATACCAGACACGGCGCAGCTCTTCGGGCACTGCCAGCCCAACCCGATACAACCCTGCGAGCCAGTATGCTAGTGGAAAAATAAAAAGCATTGGCCATAGTTCAGCATAAATGCTCCAGATGAGGGAACGATCCCATAAATAACGTAATCCGATAGCGATAACCATTCCCGTAAAAGCTGTCACAAAGTCGGCAAGAACCAGGACAAGCCCTCGCAAAAAGTGTCCTGCTCGAGAACTGTGAGAAAACGCCATTTTATAAGCCTCGAGCTGCCGCACCGCTACCTCCCTAAAACCTCTCTATATACGGCCAGAGTCTCCTCAAGCATCCTATCCAGAGTAAACTCTTTCACCATTTGCCTGCTTCTGTATCCCATCTGTTCACGAAGTTTCGAATCCGATAAAAGTTTGTCC
Organism: uncultured bacterium; assembly: GCA_964543055.1. GTDB lineage: Bacteria > Deinococcota > Deinococci > Deinococcales > Thermaceae > Meiothermus. The sequence goes on along the minus strand of CAZIXH010000262.1, from coordinate 8,366 downwards.
AGAGCCTGCGAAAACGCCAATACATCTCCTACTGGTACAACAAAGCCATTCTCACCATGGCGAACAAGCGAGTCTGTTCCGCCAACTTCCGTGACCACGATGGGTAGCCCCGCAGCCATTGCCTCTAGCAAAACATAGGGAAATCCCTCATATTCGCTGGGAAGGGCAAAAATATCAAAACCTTCCATTGCAAGTGCGCCCGAAAAGTATCCTGGGAAAGAAACCCTGCTCTCGAGGCCCAGCTCCATTGCAGCGGCTTTCAGACTTGGTAGTTGAGACCCCTCTCCAACCATAACCAAGTCAACATTGGGATAATTTTTCACTATGCGCTCAAATGCCCTGAACAACGTTATGGGTGACTTGGGACGATCCATCCTACCAACAAAGCCAATGATAAGTTTATTGCCCAGGGGTTTTTTCTGTTTTTCGATAGATGCTTCAATTCCATTTGGTATAAAAACAATCTTGTCTTTAGGAAAGCCTAGTCGGGCTGCTTCTTCCCACTGCCACTTGGAAAGTATAACAACTTTATCCGTATGTCTAACCAACAGCCTCTCAGCAAGATTGTATATGCTAGAACGTATCACACTTTGGCCAGGATAAAAACCAGCAAATCCGTGCGGGCTATATATCACCTTTACAGCCGCAGAAACTCGCAGAAGCCTTGCTAGCGCTCCGCCTTTCGCACTTTGACCGTGAACAATATCGAAAGGCCCATTTTCCCTCAAATATCGGAATAGACTAAACCAAGCCCTTAAATCAGAAGGATGGGGCTCCCTTCGCATGTGCAGGCTGTAGCACTTCAGCCCCCGATCCTCCAACTCACCGATTCGTTTCCTGGTGAAATCATCCAATCTAAGGGGCGAGTAGACCAAGTGAACCTCGAGGCCCCTTCGAAGAAAGCCCTCACATAAATCCAGGGTATTTCTTGCGGCTCCTCCCCCCGATGCTTCGAGAATCTGCAATACTCTCAACCCGATCACCTCTCAGGATCAACCAGAGGATCTAGTATCTCCAAAGGCCAAAACGTAGGCCAGCACTGGTAACAGATTGACCATGTGTTTTGCTACCGAACCATAATCAGGCTCGAAGATGCCCTGCACGAGCGTAAAAGCGAACATGAAAAGTATGGCGCTTCGCAATAATCTTTCGTTTTTGGAATCCAAAACACGCTTCACTCTGGCAAGTGCCTTCCATGAGCGCAGAACTACCAATACCGTAACTGTAGTTAACCCGCCAAACAAGACATACTGAATGTCAAATAAGGCGAAAAGTGGAACTGGAAATAGAATGAAAAACCAGCACAACAGCCAGTTTGCGACATCTTGAAGCAAATTTTCGCTCGGAAAAACGTTGCCAATCATGGTATGTACATCAGGAGAGCCTACGCGAAACTCATTGACATTATTGCGAACCTCGGTAATGTGATAGCCAAATGCAAATTGAAATGCTGCAGATATTGCGAAAATAACGCAAATGAGCGCAATAACCTTCAGAAAGAGATGCCATCTTCGGTAAGACAGCCAGACTAAAAAAATCCAGATGAAGGCAAGTAGTATCCAGTAGCTTCGGAAAAATATGCCGTAGCCCAAGACTACTCCAAAAGCTGCGACCCAAGCGACCGGGCGCATATGATGAAGAGCTATTAGCGCAAGAGAAACAGCCCAGACCGCAATGAGTTCTTTTGAGTACTGGCTCAAGTAAATGGTGGACAGAAAAAACCACATTCCAAGAATGGAAAGATTCAAATATGTTGTATGACGCAATCCGAGGAAAAAGCAGAAAATTACAGGAATCAACGCCACAAGTAAAACCAATACCGCTACCAGTTCTCTGGAGGTATTTGCCGAAAAACCAAGCAGCCGATAAACCCAAGCCGTGTGAATGAACGGGTCAAAATTGAGTTCTAATTCCTCCGAAAGCAAACTCCTTATTACATTTCCATCTAGATAGTACTTTTCCGGTAGTACTAGAACCAAAGTAAGCGAAAGCGCCAGTGCAGAAGTCAAGAGCAGGAGGATGTAAACCATTAAGGTGTACATCTCTGGTTTACTCAGCCTTCTTGAAAATGCGGCGTCGCGGGCCATATCATCTCAAAAGGTCTTTATATATCCGGTCAAGTGTATCAACATGAGCCTGCCAGTTGTAGTGCTCGACTGCCACCTCTCGCGCCTTGCATTTTGCTAGAGCTACTTCTTCTCTGTTTCGACTCAGATGGAAAATATGGCTCGCAAGGGCCGCGGGTGAAGCGTCGACAATCCAGCCCGAACCTGCCTCCACAAGGGTGTCTTCAGCCATGTACTTTTCACCTAAATCACGTGCAGCAATGAGCAAAGGCACCCCGGAAGACATGGCCTCCAGCGCAGCTAGTCCGAGATTGGGACCCCTGGTTGTTTGAAAGTAAATGTCGAAACTGGACAGTACCTCCCGAGTATCCGTCAGTCGTCCGACAAATCTAATATGTCTGGCGGCACCAAGATTTTCAGCAAGCTGCTCAAGCATGTTTCTTTCCGAGCCATCTCCCACAACCAATAAATAAACCTTACCAGGCGCTTCTCTGGATAATATACCCATCACGCGAATCGCCAGCGACACATCTTTCACGGGCTCTAGTCGGGCTGTCAGACCCAGGAGGAGTGCGTCATATGGTATTCCATATTGCTGCCGAATCGTTTGGTTCAAATCAACTCGAGGGACAAATGTTTGCACATCAATCCCCATTCGAGCAAGACGTATCCGAGAATCTGGGATACCATAAAAACGTGATAGTTCGTTTTTGGAATAACCGCTGAAAGGCATAAACGCTGATACCATGTGCTTGGCGAAACCAGAGCGAAACAGCAGCTTGTGCCAAGGGCCAGCAGCGGAATCTAGGTGCATTATTGAGTGTAATACAGGTAGCCGCTGTTGTTTACCTATCCACCAGCCCACCAGAGCGCTCTGAGCAAGATGGGTGTGAATAATCTCAGCTCCCATGGCCTTTACCAACCTGCCGAGTTTGGGCGCTCCAACGACAATTCTCCCAAAGTACTCCTTTGGAAACCCAGGCCGAACATTTTGTTGGTAAAGTGGAATATCAACTACAAGCACCTCTTTACGGAGCTTTTCGCGGAGATCCCAGGGTGCAGACGCAACCAGGGTCACCTCATATCCCTTTTCTACTTGTGCGTTACACAAGCGCACAAGGTAAGACTCTGCACCCCCTATTCCAAGGTTATTAGTAACATGTAAGAGCTTCACGTTAGATGACCTTCTTTTCGCAAAGACTTCGATAGGATGAAAAGCAATACTGAGCTACCAAGCAAAAAGACACTTTGGTGAAGAACAAAAGCCCAAGACGTCCCGTATATACCAAAGAGGTTAGTGAAGAGCAGGTATAGAGGAAGACTGACAATGAGTGTTCCCAATGAAAGGAACATTCCCTCTCGCTGTCTGTGAATCGCAGCATATGCATACCCAAAAGGGGGTTGAGCAAACATAAATGGCACTGCAAGACAAAGTATAGAAAAAACCCGCGTGGCCTCTGATGGAAGCTCGCCGTAGAGATCCAAAATAGGTTGAGCAAGCAAGAGCAAACCAATTAAGAAAAACGTTCCTAAAACCATCAGGACAAATCCTGCACGCAGCACATATGACCATACTCTGGAAAGCCCATACATAAACATTCTACTGAGCTCCGGAAATAACACAATTCCTACCGCAGAAGGGAGTAAGCCTATTCCATTGATAACATTCTGGCCTGCGGCATATATGCCACTTGAAGTCGGGCCCTCTAAAAACGTAGCGGACAAAATTCCAAAACGGGCAGAAAGGGCAAACGCAAATGCATTCACCAGCAACGGCCATGATTGAACAAGTGCGTATCGCACAAGTTTTTTCCTGTAAGAAAGTTTACCGCTTAGCGATCGAACGCCGATAAAAGAGATCAATAAGTAGAACAGTATCGTGTTGCTCATGCCAACTAAATAGACTTGTTGAGGACTTGAGCCAGATGCCATAGCGGCAAAACAAACGCCCAAAAAAAAGAGTTGACCAAGCGATCTCAAAAGTGCGTATAACCCCAGTCGAGAGGTTGCTTGAAAAAGGGAAAGGTGAACTTCGCTTAGGCCCTCAATTGCTTTGGTCAAGTAGATTAACGTGAGAGTGATCAGCTGCGAAATTTGAATAAAAGGTAGAAGGAGCAGAATAAGACTAAGCCCTAGCACAATGGATAGGACGACTCGAACCATCAGGAAGCTACCGACATATATTCTGGCGAGTCCAGGCCTAATGGCTATGTCTCGTTTGAGAATTGCACTAAACGCGCCATTCATTGAATATACAAGTAATGTCGATAACGCCAGGGCGAAACTGAAGTAACCAAGTTCCTGAGTGCCATAATATCGGTTAATCAGAACAGTAAATACAAATATTGAGCCATAGAAAATGTACTCTGAAGCTGATACCAATGCAGCATCAAGCATAATCTTGACGCTTGGTCTCGCGGATGGTTGGCCGAGTCCCTTCAAACGCTCGCCGCGCCTTTCTGAATAGGACGAGCCGGGTTGCCAACCACGACTTGGTCTCTTCCTACACTCCTGATGAGTACAGAACCCATTCCAACCATAGTTCTTGAGCCCACTGAGATACCTTGTATGAGGCTCGAGGCCATTCCCAGGTAACAACATTTCCCGACCTTGACCGCCCCCCCTACATGAACACCACTAGCAATAATGCTGAAGTCACCTATAGTTGTATCGTGGTTAATGGTTGAGTTTGGCAGTATGATTACGTGGCGTCCAACCTTGACCCTGCTCATCAGCACAACATTGGGGTATATTATGGAGCCAGCACCAATCGTTGCACCTTTAGAAACCACCACTGATGGGTGAACTAGTGAAACAAACCGTCTGGACGGAATGCCGAGCTGCCGAATTTGTTCGGGTCTTCTCCGAAATGATTTTGGACTTCCTAAAGCATTGGCGAACTTCACGTCAGAACTTAAATTTTTCCAATCCTCCAATGTACCAATAACGGGTTTTCCAAAAAATTCAGCCCCTTTATTAGAGGTCGAGTCGTCTAAAAACCCGATAACATCATAAACTCGGCCACTTGTCTGATTTATGCACTCAATAATTGACACAACATCCCTTGCAGTTCCGCCTGCAGTTAGGATGACGATTCGAGATATTCTCCTCACCCCTGCTCTCCAACCTTAAGTAAGCAGTCCACAACATACTGCTGCTGCTCTAAAGTTATGCCCTCAAAAAGGGGCAGGGTAAGTGACCGAGCGAAAACAACATCTGTGTTTGGAAAATCGCCGCTGTGGTAACCATAGCGCTTTGAATAATAGTCTGTCAACGGCATATGCCAAGTTCCGATCGTTACCTCTACACCCATCTCTCGCATTTTTTGTACAACCTGGACTCTGTTTAACGCAAGCTCCTCTGGTAGCAAAACCACATAGCTTTGAAAAACATGCCTAGTGGAGTCAGCTAACTCTGGAACAATAAAGGCTGTACCGCGCAGCAGCTCTGTGTACCTTCGCGCCGCTTCACGTCTCGCTTGAATGATCCGATCAACCTTTGCCAACTGTGTCTGCCCCATTGCCGCCTGAAACTCTGTCATGCGGTTATTGAATCCAGGCATTACAAAACTGGTGGTTTCTTTTGACGGATCAATTCCGTGGTTTCGCAAGGCTTGCAATTTCCAGTACAGTTCGTCATCGCTAGTTGTTATCACCCCACCTTCACCAGTTGTAACAGCTTTTCTTGGGTGAAAACTAAAGCACCCCATGACACCCCAATTTCCAGCTTTACGACCTTCGAAATCGGCTCCTAAAGCACATGCCGCATCTTCTATAACAGGCAAGCCATAGCGGTCAGCAGTTTCTAATATGGACGGCATATCGGCAATCTGTCCGAACGTATGCACAGGAAGCACTGCTTTGACCTTCCGCGATGTTTCTCGATTAGAAAAGAGCGAGCGCAAAACCTCTTCAAGATGATTTGGACACATATTGAAGGTATCGACATTTATATCTACAAATACCGGCTGTGCCCCACATAGTTCAATGACATTTGCGGTTGAAATCCAGGAATAACTTGAGACAACAACCAAATCCCCCTGTCGAACATCCAACGCAAGTAAAGCCATCTGCAGGGCCGCTGTACAGTTCGTGACTGCAACAGCATATTTTGACCCAACGTAATCTGCAACTTTCGTTTCAAACGCTCTAACCTGCGGCCCTTGGACAAGGTAACCTGATCTGAGTACCTCAATCACTGCTTGAAGGTCATCTTCTTCAATAGATGGCACACTTAGGCGAATCATGAAACCATCTCTTTTCTGTAAAAGTCTGCGGTGCGTCTAATACCCTCGTCTAGATCAATTTTTGCTTCAAAACCAATGAGCTCCCTGGCCTTTGCGACTGAAGGAACTCTCAGTTCCACATCTGCATAATCCTTGCGAACAAAGACAATTTCCGATTTCGACTTTAGAACACGCACTATTGTGTTCGCCAAACCATAGATGGTCACAACCGCCCTCTGGTTACCAATATTGAATGATTCACCAATCGCATTTTGGTGTGACATTGCGAGCAAGACGCCTTGAACCATATCATCGACGTAGCACCAAGCCCGAATTTGGGTTCCATCTCCATGAATTTCCAAAGGCAAGTCACGTAACGCACGTTGTACAAATGTTCTTATTGCGCCCTCCCCTACCTGCCCAGGTCCGTAAACATTGAAGGGACGAACCACTGTCGTTGGCAATCCAAACTCCTTGAAATACGCAATGGCGAGATGTTCTTCAGCGAGTTTACTGACGGCGTAGGTCCATCGCGCCTCACCCACCTTGCCCACCACCGCACCATCTACTTCCGAAGAACGAAATGCATGGGAGCCAAAAACCTCGCTCGTTGAAAAGCACACGACCCGCTCAATATGCCGCTGATACCTTGCCGCTTCAAGGACATTCGCAGACCCTAACATGTTTACACGCATTGTAGAAACAGGGCTTTTGATGACCGTGTCAATACCTGCAATTGCCGCAGCATGCACAATAATCTGCGCCTCGGCCATAGCATTCTTGAGGTGTTCAAAGTCTAGAACATCGCCTTCTACAACCGCTAAGTTGGGATGGTCATAAAAGGGCGTTTTTGCCAGAGCGTTTCGTCTAAGATTGTCAAAAATTATGACCTTGTTTCGCTCGAGCAGCTTACCTGCCAGGGTTGAGCCGATAAATCCAGCCCCACCTGAAATAAATATGACCTTATTTTCAATCATAGTTTCTAACTCCCTCATCTGAGGCTTTTGCAGCTTGGATTGGCAACCTAACCAAGTTCGTTTCTTGTTTGGATCTACATTTTGGACGTTCCCGCCCTCTATACTCTAACGCATACAAACTTCTTGCACATCTTACACCTCCACCTGTAGTGTACTGTCTGGCACCGATATTGAATGCTGAAGTTCTCGCGGGAATCAGGTATCTGGGCTAGGTGCAGTAACGGACTAGAAACAGAGATATCTTTCATACGCGCTTATGATAAAAGCCTGCGTCAAAGCAGGTCAAAGTGCCGTTGACCCAGTAAGGTGTTTTTCATTAGCGTTTGCCACCTTTGTGTATCCAGCGATACATCCTCCGGCAGAGAGACCCCAGCCTCCTGCCTGCTTGCCGGTCTTACGTCCGGGCGGGTTCGGCGGGCCAATTCAAAGACCGACTTGCGCTCGGTGGCGATGTGAAGGGTGTTGTAGGGTATCCTTTCCAGGTTCTGCAGGGCTAGCGCAACCTGCTGCGCAATGACCTCCAGATAGTCCTGGCTGGTGTAGAGGTCGTGGTAAGCCACCGGGTAGGGAAAGGGCGCAGTTCGGAAACTGGTGCGAATAATCAGGTAGCGCGGCAAGGTTCGTACCACCTCCTCGGCGGTCAGCTTGGACAGGGCGTAGTAGTTGCGTACCGGCCCCACCGGGTCGTCTTCCCGGTAGCCGCCGGTGTCACCCCAAAACACATAATCCGTGGAGATGTGAACGAAGTGCAGGTCACGCTGAAGGGTCGCACGAACCAGGTTGCGGGTGCCCTCCACATTCACCTTCCAGCACAGCGCTTTCTCGGTCTCGGCACGGGCAACGTCGGTGTAGGCGGCGGCATGTACCACCACCTGGGGTTGGTAGGGCTCGAGGGCTAAACCGACGAGGGGGATGCACATGCCGCGGCCGAGACGACCTTTGACCGCGCCGAGACGGCGACAGCGCCGTCCTTGATGGTGACAGTGGGGGGTTACCGCCACCTGCTTCGCACCTACCTGTGTCATGACATGGTCGTGGTGCACTTCTTCTGTGATTAAGAGGTTCCGGTGACGTCTTGTGGGTGTCGCACTGACGGCT
>CAZIXH010000261.1:0-2615 GCA_964543055.1 uncultured bacterium | reverse complement strand
ACTTGGCCGACATACAGTATTTTATCCAGAGAAAGTCCAGGTTATTAGCTAAATGGGCTTGAGCAAAGGATTAACTGTAGGCTACACTTCCTTAACGCAAAGCACCTCCTGACCGCTTCCTATGCGGTTTTATACCCTAGTCGCTCTTCTTGCACAACGCGCACAAAAACAGCTCGGTCTTCCGGTGGCACCTGCAGGCATACCTGCTCGAGTAGCTGGGTAGCTTGCTGCAGCCAATGGTCGTCCTCCTGGGAATGGCCGGCCGCTAGAACCCGGGCGTGCATCCACAGGGCCTGCAAATACAGATGACGGATGCCCCGGCTGGCCTCGAGGGCTTGCTGGCTGTGCGGGAGCGCAGTTTGGGGCTGGCCCAGTTTGAGTAAAGCCCCAGCACAAGCGAGTTCGGCCTGAATCGCCGCCAGTTTCAGCTCTGCTGCCTGGGCCGTTTTCAGGGCTTGCTGGGCCAAGCCCAGGGCTGTGGCCGCATCGGCCCAGCGGGTTTGGGCCAGCCAGAAGCCAATCTGCAGGTACTGGCCGGGCATGCGGGGCAAAAGCGCCTCGATGCTGGGGAGGATTTCGCTACAACCCAGTATCTCCAACAACAAGCTTTGCAACAGCACCTTTTTGTATGGCTCGATCTGCGGGTCGAGTAGTTCTGGCTCCAGAACCGCTGCGGCCTCGGCTTTGCGGCCCAACGCATGGTAGAGGCCGGCCTCTACCCAGGCCCCCAACTGGCTCCAGCCCGCTGGGTCGTTTTGGGCTTTGGCTTGCTCGAGCGACTGAAGGGCTGCCTTGTAGTCAGCCTCCAGCAGGTGAAGCTGGGTTTTGCCAAGCCAGATGCGGGTCTGGTGAAAAGGGCTGACCTCGTAATTGTCCACCACCGCCACCGCTTGCCGGATGGCCTCTTTGGCCCTGGGCAGTTCTCCCAAGGCCCCCCAGCTACGGGCCATCAGGTTCCAGATCTGGGCCTTGGCGGAACGCATCTGCCCCCACTGTTCCAGGGCTTCCATCCCCTGCCTGTAGAGCTCGAGGGCTTCGCGGTGATGGTCGAGGTAAGCGCTGAGTTTGCCCTCTTCCAACAGCGCAGCCACGATAGCCTCGGGGTAGTTCCAGGTCTGGGCCTGCCTCCGAAAGGCCTGCTGGGCCTGCCTGGCCTCGTCCCAGCGGCACAGGGCCGTACAGAGGTTGGCTTCATACTGCTTGAGTTCGGCCTGGCAGTAGACATCGCCTGCCTGCTCGGCATAGGCCAGGCCTTCCCGCACAACCCGCAAGCCCTCCTCGAGCTGACCGGTGCGCTCGAGCCAGAACGACTTGAGGTTGAGCGTGCGGGCCCACTCGAGCGGCGAGGTGGCCAGTTGTTCCATGCGGCGCACGGCAGCCGCCAGGGGCTCGAGCAAGCCGATTTGAGCCAACCGTCCTACCTGCCACAGGGCCTCCAATTCCAGATCCGGCTGCCCAAACTCCCGGTATAGCTGGGCCGCTTGCTGGGCAAAGGCCATTGCTTCGGCAGTGCGAGAGGCCAGGTCGGCCTGGCGGGAGGCCTCCAGCAACAGCGGAGCCGCCCGCAGGGCCTCCCCCCCCTCGAGCCAGTGAGCGGCAATGCGGGCCGGCTCGGTCTTTTGCTCCTCCAAAATAGCGGCCACTTGCTGGTGCAGATACAGCTTGATGCTGGCCGGAATGCCCTCCAGGGTGGCCTCGTAAAGCAGGTCGTGAACGAAGGCATGGCCCTGCATGACCTGGGCCGTCTGGAGTTCGGCCAGGGGCTCACTGAGCGCGATAGGGCTGGTCTGGAGCACCCGGGCGGCCAGCGCAACCGAGAAGTCTGTACCCGCCACCGCTGCGGTGCGGGCAAGGTTCAGGGCCAGGGGGCTCAGGCGCTCCAGACGTCGCTGAATCAGGGCCCGTACCTTGCCCGAAGCCGGAAGTTTTTGCGGAACCCCTTTTTGCAAAGCGCCGGATTCCACCAGGCTGCGGGCCGTCTCGAGCACAAAAAACGGATTGCCCCCGGCATAGCGCACCAGCGACGGCGCCAGCGCGGGCAAACCTGCCACCTCGAGGCTCCCCACCAGGGTTTCGACCTCGGCAGGCTCTAGCGGCTCCACGTCCAGCAAGACCGCCAGCCCCCGCTCGACCAGAGGGTAAAAAACCTCCTGCTCAATCGCACCAGACATCTCGCCCCGGCGGTAAATCTCGATGGTAAAGGGGGGCTGGCCCTTCTTCCCCACCCCACCGTATTTGTTGAGCTGGTAGAGCATGGCCTCGAGGCTGGCCGGGTCAAGGTACTGGGCATCGTCGCTGACCTGAATACTGGAGACTTCCCCCCCGTGCAAAAACAGGGTCAACTCGGCCAGTGCATCGTAGAAGCGCAGCTTATCGGCTTCCGAGAGGAGGGGCGGCGGGGGCTCCTGCTCCAGTTCTGGCAGAATGCGGGCCAGCTCGCGGCGCACCCAGGCCGGCAGGGCCCCAGCCAGATCGGGGCGCTCACTAAAAGACTCCCGCAGGCTGCGGGCGTAGCTCGAGTAGGGCACGGCTGCGTCGCCAGGCCGGGCCGCCAACAACACCACCCGCCCCTTGGAAGCCGCAAAATCGGTGGCCAGGCGGGTCTTTCCCACCCC
>CAZIXH010000260.1:0-9738 GCA_964543055.1 uncultured bacterium | reverse complement strand
TCGGGCCATCTATACCGATACCCCGCACCCCTCCGGTTTTGTCTTCCGGGGTACCTACACCTCGGAAGGCTGGGACCAACAGACCTCCATTTACATCCAGCGCAGCGGCTCGAGGGTGCGTGATGTGGCTGAAACGTTCTTCTACATCAGGTAGCAGCAAGCAGTTCGGATGTTTGCTGGTCAACTGCAGGCTGGGGTATAACTTCTGGATTTGGCAAACATTACACGCAGTAATGCCATAGTTACACCAAATTACACTGTTTTGTGAAAATTGCCAAAGAAAACCCTAATTTATGGCCATTGTTTCGCTCAGCTATTTCCAAACACTCCTATTCGCCAGGCAAGATTGTGTTTTCGACTGATATTGTCCGTTGTACTAGGCTGGCATATAATCGGCTCGCACCCATCAGTGCAAGAAAAAAAATCGCTGTTTTTGTTCTAGGAGGATGCAAATGAAGCGACGTGACTTCTTGAAGAAGGCGGGGATTGGCGCTGTAGCCGCCAGCACCGTTTTCGGGCCGGTTTACGCCCAGACTGCGCAGCGCATTCGTTGGCGCATGGCCACCAGTTGGCCCCGCTCACTCGATACGCTCTTTGGCGCCGCCGAGATTGTGGCCAAGCGGGTCTCGGAAATGACCGATGGGCGTTTTGAGATTACGCCTTTCCCGGCAGGTGAAATTGCGCCGGGTTTGCAAGTGCTGGATGTGGTACAGGCGGGCAACGTGGAGTGCGGCCACACCGCTAACTACTACTATGTAGGTAAGAGCCCCTCCCTGGCCTTCGATACGGGTGTGCCCTTTGGTCTCAACCCCCGTCAGCAAAACGCCTGGCTGTACTATGGCGGCGGCTTGCAAGCCATGCAGCGGGTGATGGCCGACTTCAACGCCATTACCTTCCCTGCCGGTAACACCGGTGTACAGATGGGTGGCTGGTTCCGTAAGGAAATCAAGGGGCCCGAAGACCTCAAAGGGCTTCGCTTCCGTATCCCGGGCCTGGGGGGACAGGTGATGTCTCGTCTGGGCGTAACTGTTCAGACCCTGCCGGGTGGCGAGATTTTCCTGGCCCTCGACCGCGGCGCCATTGACGGGGCCGAGTGGGTAGGCCCCTACGACGATGAAAAACTCGGTCTGAACAAAGCCGCCCGCTTCTACTACTACCCGGGTTGGTGGGAGCCCGGCTCCACTGTTTCGGCTATTGTGAACCTCGAGCGCTGGCGCAGCCTGCCCAAGGAATACCAGGAGATATTCAAGACCGCCTGCCGTGAGGCCAACGAAGCGACCCTGGCCGAGTACGATGCGAAAAACTCACCTGCACTGGCCCGGCTGCAACGAACTGGAACCCAGATCCGGCCCTACCCCACCTCGGTGCTACAGGCAGCCAACCGTGAATCTACAGCACTCTATGAGGAAATTGCGGCCAAGGACGCTACCTACCGGGGTATTTACACCTCCTGGAAAGCCTTCCGCGATGAAATTCGTCGCTGGTTTGGTACCAACGAGTTCCGCTACGACGACATTGTACGCACGCTTCGCTAGCGTTCGCGTTTCTGAAATTTGCAGTCTTGAACTGGCTCGAGCCCCCTCTTCACGGGGGCTCGTCATCATGGGACTGCAAAACGTTGACGCTAACCGACAACCTGGTTAGGATGAACGGGGTCTCATTTTTTACGGAGTGAAAACATGCTTCTTGAGCTGCGTTTTCCTCGAGGGGGTGCTAGGTGCAGTTGCTGCTGGCGTTATCCAGGCTGATAGACACCATCAACGAATGGGTGGGGCGTGTTGTGTTATGGCTGGTAGTGCCGATGGTGGCCATAGGAGCCTACAATGCCATCGGGCGAAGCCTCGACAAGTCGGTAGGCACTCGGCTGGCCTCGAACACCTACTTCGAGCTTCAGTGGTACATTTTCTCCCTCATCTTTTTGCTGATGGTGGGTTATGTGCTCAAGCACGATGGCCACATTCGGGTTGATGTGGTCTATGCCCACCTGGGTGAGCGGGGTCGGGCCTGGGTCAATATGCTGGGCTCCATCCTGTTCCTGGTTCCATTTGCCCTGGTGCTTTTTTATGTTACCTTGCCCCTGGTGAGCTTCTCCGTGCAGGTGCGCGAGATGTCCCTGGACGCAGGGGGGCTGCCACGCTGGCCCCTGAAGCTCATGCTGTTGCCTGCTTTTATCTTGCTTGCACTGCAGGGGCTGTCGGAGTTCATCAAGAACCTGGCTTTTCTGCAGGGGGCGCTGCCACGCCTACCCCACGAGGCCAAAGGGGAGGTTGCCTAGATGGTTTTGCAAGGCGGCGGCGTTGAGCTTTTGGGCGGGGCTATGTTCCTGGGGGCCCTGGTGCTCATCTTTACCGGCTACCCCGTGGCTTTTGCCCTGGGGGGGGTAGCGCTCATCTTTGGGGCGGTTGGTATTGCCATTGGCGAATTCGACCTGCGCTTTGTGGGCAGCCTGCCCCAGCGCATCTTCGGCATCATGTCCAACTACACCCTGCTGGCCATCCCCTACTTCATATTTTTGGGGCTGATACTGGAAAAATCTAAGCTGGCCGAGCAGCTCCTGGACACGGTAGGGCAGCTTTTTGGCCCGGTACGAGGGGGCGTTGCCATTGCGGTGGTGCTGGTGGGTACGCTATTGGCGGCTACCACCGGCGTGGTAGCCGCCACCGTAGTGGCCATGGGCCTGATCTCCCTGCCGGTAATGCTCAAGTACGGCTACAGCAAGCCCTTAGCAACGGGGGTAATTGCAGCCTCCGGGACGCTGGGTCAGATTATTCCGCCCAGCATTGTGCTGGTAGTGCTGGGGGACCAACTGGGGGTCAGCGTGGGGGATTTGTTCTTAGGAGCCCTCATACCGGGCCTGATGCTCTCCGGCGCTTTGATTTTGCTGGTAGCCCTGGTGGCCTTGTTGAGGCCTAAGATGGCCCCGGCCCTGCCTCCTGAAGCCCGGCCTTACAAGGGGTGGGAGCTTGGCAAAAGAGCCTTTGTGGCACTGGTGCCCCCGGTGTTGTTGATTTTGTTCGTGCTGGGCAGCATATTTTTCGGCATTGCGACGCCTACCGAGGCGGGGGCAGTGGGCTCGGTGGCGGCGCTGATCATGGCGGCTTTCTACCGCCGTCTGAACTGGAAAATTTTCCGTGATGCGGTGGTGGAAACGGCCCGCTTCACCAGCATGGTGATTTTTATCCTGATCGGTGCCACCGCCTTCAGCCTGATTTTCCGGGGCCTCGAGGGCGACAAACTGGTCAAGGACATCCTGGTAGCCCTGCCGGGGGGTGAAATTGGCTTCATTGTCTTCGTGATGGTGCTGGTTTTTGTGCTGGGGTTCTTTATAGATTTCTTCGAGATTGCTTTCATCATTGTTCCGCTGGTGCTCCCGGCGGCGGAGGCCATCTGGCGGGCCCAGGCCGAGGCCCTGCAGATGGCGGGCAACTACGACCTTTCTACGGAGGCTTTTGTACAAGGGAAGCTCTTATGGTTTGGCATCATTCTGGCCATGAACCTCCAGACCAGCTTCCTCACGCCGCCCTTTGGCTTTGCGCTGTTTTACTTGCGCGGGGTGGCCCCGCCGGAAGTCAAGACCACCGACATGTACCGTGGGGTGATTCCCTTCATCGCGGTACAGATCCTGGTGCTGATCATTACCATTGCCTTCCCGGCCCTGAGTAGCTGGCTGCCCTCCCTGCGAGGAACCCCAGGCGGCTAGGGTACCAGCAGCACCTTGCCGGTGGTTTCGCGCCCCTGTAGGGCGATGTGGGCCTGGGCAGCCTGGGCTAGGGGAAACTCGGCGCCGATACGAATTTTGAGTCTGCCCTCGAGGGCCCAGCGCATTACGTCGCCGGCCCGCCACAAAAGCTCCTCGCGGGTCTGGGTGTAGTGCCAGAGGGAAGGCCGGGTGAGGAACAGGCCGCCCTTCTGGTTCAGGACTTGTGGGTTAAAGGGGGCCACCGGGCCGCTGCTCTGGCCGTACAGGGCCAACATGCCCCGAATCCGCAGGCTGTTCAGGCTGCCCTCCCAGGTAGACTGCCCTACGCCGTCGTAGACCACATCCACGCCCTTCCCGCCGGTGATTTCGCGGGCCTTCTGGTCGAAGCCCTCGTAGGGCAGGGCATAGTCGGCACCGGCTTCTTTCGCCAAAGCACGTTTTTCTTCGGTGGAGGCGGTGGTAATCACCGTGGCTCCAATCATCTTGGCCATCTGGATAAGGAGCAGCCCCACCCCGCCCGCACCCGCGTGGATCAGGCAGGTTTCGCCTGCTTTGAGGGGATAGGTGCTGTGGGCCAGGTAGTGGGCGGTCATGCCCTGGAGCATCCCGGCTACGGCGATTTTGGGGTTCAGGCCCGTGGGCACCTTGACCAGCTTATCCGCAGACACCACAGCATACTCGGCGTAACTGCCCTGAACATTGGAATAGACCACCACCTCGCCGGGACGGATGCCCTCCACACCCGGCCCCACCGCTTCTACCACCCCGGCTCCTTCTTCGCCTACGGTGAAAGGTGTCGGGACGGCATACAGGCCCGAGCGCTTGTAGGTGTCAATAAAGTTGACCCCAATGGCCTGGAGCCGTACCAGGGCCTGGCCCTCGCCAGGGGTAGGGGTGGGAATGTCCTCTAACTGCATGGCCTCGGGGCCGCCAGGCTGGTGAACACGAACGGCTTTCATGGATATAGCTTATAGCGGACCGCCGATAGCCGAAAGCTCAAATCGAACGCTCCTCACTTATTTTGAGCTATTTCGGCTACAAGGAAGCTTTGTCCTGAACAGAGCAGTGGCCGCCTGTGTGGGCGGTTACGTCTGCGAAGAGCGCAATATAGCCAATATCGAGTAGTTGGGAGTTTCCGAAGCAGCTTTGATGTACTTGAGGGCGCTGAGCTTTGGGTTCTGCACCCTCAGCAGACAGGTCTCCCGCAGATAACCCACTCAGAGCGGTTCAACCTTGCCCAGCTTCCACAGCCTATGGCCCTTGGCCCTGAACCCTCGACTTTGGGCAACCCCACTAGCGCAGTTTGAACGGCAGCCGACCCCTGGCCTGTACCCCGCCCAGCACCTTGATCAGGGCGTTCAGGGTGGGGGCCCGGAAGCCGTAGGTTACGAAGGCCGGTTTGCGTAGGCTCAGGATGTGGTAGGGGTTCCACAGGGCGATGTGGGTGGCCCGTTTACCCAGGGTAAAGGCGTGTTTGAGGAGCTGGGTTTCCTGGGGGCTCAGGCTGCCCCGACCAACTGAGACCACCAGCAGGTAGTCGGCCTGGCTAGCCGCCTTTTCCAACTCGCCCTTAAACTCATCGGCTTTCTGGGGGTTGTAGACAAACTGACTGACCCTGGCAAAGCGGGTGTTGAGCAGGTTGGCAAAGTCCTTGACCGCGATGGTTTCACCATAGGGGCCTGCTTCGAAGGTGCTGCCTGCGGAGACCACCAAAATTCGGTCCGAGCGCCGGGGGCGTAGGGGTTGCCGGTACGGGGTGATGCTCCGGAGGGCTACTTGCTCCATTAGCCTTTGGTCTCGTTTTTGCTGCGAAGCCGGGTAGTTCCTGGGTGAACCGGGAAACCGTTGCGCGGCCTCTTTTAGCCGCTGTTGGCTTTGCTGGGCACGTTCCCTGGATAGTTCGCCCTTTTCCAGGGCCTCCTGAATGGCTGTGGCCTGGGCGATATGCACCTCGGGTTTGCCCAGCGACAAGATCATGTCGGCCCCGGCCTGAAGGCTTTTGACCGCCGCCTCGCCCACCGAGTAGTGCTGGGTGATGGCTTTCATGTCCAGCGCGTCGGTGACGATGATGCCCTTGAAGCCCAGCTTTTTGCGGAGGAAGCGGGTCAGGATTTTTTCCGAGAGCGTGGCAGGATACTGCTTGTCCAGGGCGGGGAAGCGAATGTGAGCGCTCATGATGGCGCTGATATGGGCTTCTACGGCCTTGCGAAAGGGATAGAGTTCGGTATGCTCGAGCTCTTCCAGGGTTTTGTTGACCACCGGCAGATCCAGGTGGGAGTCCAGCGCGGTGTCTCCGTGTCCGGGAAAATGCTTGACGGCGGCCATTACCCCGGCCCCCTCGAGGCCCCTGGCCCAGGCCAGCGCCAGCCGGGCGACTTTTTTGGGGTCGGAGCCGAAGCTGCGGTCGCCAATTACCGGGTTCTTGGGGTTGGTGTTCACGTCCACCGAGGGGGCGAAGTTCCAGTTGATGCCCAGCGAGATGAGCGTGCGGCCCACCGCAGCCCCCACTGCTTCGGCGGTTTTGGCGTCTCCTATGGCGCCCAGGGCCATCGGGGCAGGTGCCTGGGCTAACTCCAGCACGCGCTGTACGGCCCCGCCTTCCTGGTCAATGGCAATCCAGGCCTGGGGCCCAAGCACTTCACGAATGTCGGCTACCAGCTTCTGTACCTGAGCGGGGTTCTGGATGTTTTTGCGAAACAGGCAGACCCCCCCAAAACGGTAGCGCTCGAGGTGGGCGCGGGTGGCGGCATCTAAGGTGGGGCCGGGGATGTCTACCATCATCAGACTGGTGGCAAGATACAGGCTTTCCATAAACACCTTTCCATAGTAGGGCTGTCTAGCTCAAAAGATTTGTAAAGAGCCTGTGGCTTGCTTTATAAGCTAAACGTCCCGACTTGACAAAATATTACTTCAGATTATAGGGTTATTGGTAGAGTAAAACTTCAAAGGAGTTTTCGTGCTGAGTCAAGCGCAAATCCTCGAGCAGCTTCGCCACGGCTTGATTGCCTCCTGCCAGCCGGTACGGGGCGGGCCCCTGGATCGCCCCCCTCTGGTGGCGGCCCTGGCTCAGGCCACCCTGGCAGGCGGTGCGGTAGGGGTGCGTATCGAGGGGCTGGCCGATCTGAGAGCCACCCGGGAGGCTGTATCGGTTCCGATTATTGGCCTGGTCAAGCGCGAGGTAGCGGGCGCGCCGGTTTACATCACCCCCGAGCTGTCCGATGTGCAGGCCCTGGCTCAGGCAGGGGCCGACATCATTGCGTTTGATGCCACCGCGCGCCCGCGCCCGGTGGGGGTGGGGGCCATGATTGAAGCCATCCATGCCCAGGGCTGTCTGGTAATGGCCGATATCTCGACCCTGGAAGAAGGGCTGGCAGCCCATCACCTGGGGGCCGACCTGGTAGGCACCACGATGTCGGGCTACACCGACTACTCGCCCAGGCTGGAAGGCCCCGATCTGGAGCTGGTGCGCGAACTTTCCAGGCGCGGGGTCCGGGTGATTGCCGAGGGCCGGATTGCCACCCCCCTTCAGGCCCGGCAGGCCCTGGATGCGGGGGCTTTTGCCGTTACGGTGGGCACCGCTCTGACCCGTGTGGAGTGGGTGACGCAGGGCTTTGTGGATGCACTGAGTAAGGTTGCGAAATGAACAGGGTCAAGGTTCGAAAGTCGAGTGCTGAGAGCCAAGGGTATCTTCTGGTGTTCAACCCTCGAGGCCCTGTTCTAACTCAGGAGGGGCTTGCCCATGCCTAATGGCGCCCTGGCATCATTGCGAAGCCTGGGGGGACACATGACCCCTGCGCTGGGCAAGATTGCCCGCTATGTGCAGGATAACCCCGAAAAACTGCTCTACCAGACCGTGATGGAGGTAGCCGAAGCCTCCGGTTCCTCCGAAGCCAGCGTGATTCGCTTCTGCCGCGACTTAGGCTTCAGTGGGTTCCAGGAGTTCAAGCTGGCCCTGGCCTCCGACCTGGCTGCGAGCCCCGTGGGATTGGGGCCGCAGGACAACCCCAAGACCCCCCAGGAGGCCCTCGAGTACGTTATCCACCATGCCAAACAAGCCCTCGAGGACACCTACCGTCTGGTAGACCTGAAGCGGGTCAACAAGGCAGTAGACCTGATTTTGCAGGCCCAGCGCATAGACATCTACGGCGTGGGTGCCTCGGGCGTGACGGCCCAGGACTTTGCCTACAAGTTCATGCGCCTCGGTTACGCTACGCTGGCCCACCCTGACCCCCACATGGCAGCCATGGCGGCAGCCACCCTGGACAAAAAAGGCCTGGCGATAGGCATTACCCGCTCGGGGACCACCATTGATACGGTGAAAGCTCTGGAAATTGCCCGGCGCTCCGGGGCGCCGACCATTGCCATCACCCAGCGAACCAAAAGCCCCGTAGCCCGTTTTGCTGATGTGGTGCTGGTTACTTCGGTGGCCGAAAGCCCCCTGACCGGGGGTTCGGTAACGGCCAAGATGGGCCAGATGCTGGTGCTGGACCTGCTCTACACCCTGGTAGCCCTGCACCGCAAGCAGGCTGCCGACTTCATCGCCCGTACCGCCGCCGCCGTGGCCGACCGGAACTACTGAAGCATGGGCGGCATCCCTTGGGCTACCTCAGGCCTGGCCTGATAGCAAACGCAGGAGGAGAGACTATGTTCAAGCGTTGGATAACAGCAGCGGCCTTGGTGCTCGGTCTGAGCGCACTGGCCCAGACCCAGATCGAGTTCTGGACTTATTACTTGAGCCCGAACTTCGACAACTACATCAAAAGCACCATCGCCGATTTCGAACGGCAGAACCCCACCATCAAGGTACGTTGGGTAGACAAACAGGACACCATGGAGCGCGACCTGACCGCTGCGGTAGCGCTGGGTAGAGCGCCCGATGTGGTGAACCTCTGGCAAGACTCCACCTTTGCCGCCGCCCAGAACAAGATTCTGACGCCCATTACCCAACTGGTGAACCGCAATGTGCTCAACCAGCTCTACTACCCCAACGTGTTGGACATGTTCGTAACCGAGGGGCAGGTCTATGGGCTGCCCTGGTATGGCTGGCTGGATCAGGGCGTCATGATGTACAACCCCGACCTGCTGCAACGGGCGGGGGTGGACGTGCGTACCATCCGCAATACCGACGACCTGCTGGCGGCCTCGGCACGTATCAAGCAAGCCACCGGGGCCTATGGCTGGCTGCCCCCGGTCAAAGACCCCAACGGGGCCAGCTTCCTGGGCCGCTTCTTCCTGGAAGGGCTGCCAATCTACGATAAAGACGGCAAAGCCGCTTTCAACTCGCCCGCCCACGTAGCCCTGTTGCAGAAGTACGTGGATGCCATGAAGAGCGATGTCATCCCACAAGAACTCTTGCGCAAGGAGGCTTTCCAGCTATCCAATGAACTCTATAGCCAGGGCAAGGCGGCCATTGTGGTAGGGGCTCCCACCACCCTCAACCGCGTCAAGGAGGCCAACCCCGACCTGTACGCCAAAACCCGCATCGCCTCTGCGCCCTTGGGCAAGGCCGGCATTCAGACCGGTGGGGCCATGAGCCTGGTGGTTCCCCGCGCTTCCAAAAACCAGAGCGCAGCCATCCGTTTTGCCCTCTTCGTAACCAACCGCACCAACCAGGTCAAGTTTGCCAACGTGGTGCCCATCGTCTCGACGGCGGCAGGCTCGGAGAACGACCCCGGCCTCAAGGCCAAGAGCAACGACCCGCTCGAGATCGGCAAGGGCATGAACTCCGCCTCGGGCCGCCTGATTAACCCCGGCTTCAAGCCCCCCAAGAACACCGACGATATCTACAAGAACTTCAACGACAACATCGAGGCAGCCTTCCTGGGGCGCAAGACCGCCAAGCAGGCCCTCGACGATGCCGTAGCCTTCTGGAACGCCAACGCGAAGTGAGCCAATAGTTTATAGCTGATAGCTGATAGCCAGTAGATTTTTTTTACAGGCTATCAGCTATCGGCCACGAGCGCTATATGAAACGACAGGCCCTGACCACCACCCTCATTGCCTATGCCTTTCTGGCACCGGCCCTGGTGCTTTTGGGG
>CAZIXH010000259.1:0-4392 GCA_964543055.1 uncultured bacterium | reverse complement strand
GCCATGAACTGAGCACAGTTCTGGATACCGGCACTGGCGTTTTTGCACCAGCGTCCATCCTCCCGCAAGGTCTTGACGAAGGTATAGGGCACCGGCGGGTAGCGCAGCTCGAGCTCGTCCTCGAGCATCCGGGAAATCTCGCGGTAATAGAAAGCAAAGGCCGTGGCCCCGATCGAATCCAGCTCGGCCCGCAAATCCCAGCCGCGCACCGCGTCTTGCAAGCGCCGCGCCGCCTCGCTCTGGGGTTGCAGGGCCAGGAGGCCCGGCAGCATCTCCCGGGCGATAATCGAGTACGTATCGCCCTGCCAGCGGGCCATGTCCGCCAGGCTGGCTTTGGGCGCGGCCAGAATCAGGTCGCGGATGCGCTGGGCGCGAAAGACCTCGGTGGTGTAGCTGGAGATGTCGGGCCCGCCGTGCGGCAAAACCCGGTTGTTGGCGCTGCTGACAAACCCCTCGCGGGGGTTCACCACCTGCGGCAGGCGCTCAAAAGCCACATAGCCCTTCCACTGCTGCCCCTGGCGGGCGCTGGCCGGAAAGCGCCCGTCCCAGTCGCGTACCGGAATCAGGCCCGGCGCAATGTAGCCAATGTTGCCGTCCACATCGGCATAGACAAAGTTCTGCATAGGGGCCGCGTAGCGCCTCAGGGCTTCCCGGAACTCGGCGGCGTTGCGGGCGCGGTTCATGCCCAGGTAGGCATCCAGGGTGGTGTCCTGGGGCTCGAGGCCCGTCCAGCGCACCGCTACCGCCTGGTTCTCGCCAGCAATGGCCGTTCCGGCCGTCAGGCCAGGCCGCAAGAAAGCCCGACCCAGATCGGAAATCACCGGGCCGTACTCGCTTTCACGCACCGTGAGGGTCACCGGGTCGGCCCCGCGTACCTGAATCACTTCCTGGCGCAGGCGTAGCGGCACCAGCCCGGTGGGGGTTCGGTAGGACTGCCCTTCCAAATCCAGCACGAACAAATCCATCACATCGGGCCGGACATTGGTGGCCCCCCAGGCCACCCGGTCGTTGCGACCCAGGAAAACCCCCGGCACCCCCGGAATGGTGGCCCCGATGGCCTGGTAGCTGGGGCCGCGCAGGTCGGCAATATACCACAAGGCCGGGTTTTGCAGGCGCAGGTGAGGGTCGTTGGCCAGCAGGGGTTTGCCGGTGGTGGTACGTGACCCAGCCAGCACCCAGTTGTTTGAGCCCTGGTCGGCGATTTGGGGGGCCATGCGAAGGGTCTCGGAGAACTGGGCCAGCTCTTGCAGCATCGCTAGCATTGCGGGCGACAGCGACGTCAGTTGAGTGGGCTGGCCTGGATTGGCCCGATCATCACTGCCGCGCAGGTCGCCCGGTTGCAAAACGGTGGGCCACCCCTCCGGATAGGCCCCACGCAGGTCGTTGAAGCCCTCCAGCCCGACCTTGCTCAGGATAAAGGCGTTGTCAATCTCGTCCTGCCAGACCTGTCCGAGGTCGTAGGACTGGAGCTTGCCCCAGGCCAGGGTGTCGGCGGGTGTCCAGGGCTCGGGGGTGAAGCCCAGCAGGGCAAAGGGCAGGGGCAGGTTGCCCTCGCGAATAAACTGATTGACCCCCGCTACGTAGGCTTCCAGGGCCCGGCGGGTGAACTCGGTGTGGTTGGGAAACGAAGCCTGGGCCGCTCGGTAAAACCCCCAGGTGCGGAAGAATCGGTCTTGCTCGAGGGCCCCACTCCCCAGCACTTCCGACAACCGACCCTGCGCTGCACGGCGGCCCAGCTCCATCTGGAACAGCCGATCCTGGGCGTGCACATACCCCTGGGCAAAGAACACGTCCATATCGCTCGAGAGGGCCCGGATATGCGGAATGCCCCAGCGGTCAAAGGTAATGTTCACCGGCCCCGCAAGCCCCTGCACCTGGCGTACCTGGCTGGCAGGAACACACGAAACCAGCAGCAAAAGCCCGGCTAACCAAAGAAAAAGCAAGCGCATCGCTCAACCTCCAGACTGGCCTCACTTTACCCGAATCGAACCCTCTGCAATAAAGCACAGCAGGCTACAGACCTGCCGACGAATGCTATCTTTGCCTGAAAGCTTTGTAAAACATGGGGGCGGTTATGCAGGAGACAGGGGTTAGGGGGCAGGTAACAGGCGATAGAAACCTGCTACCTACCTACCACCCCCTTTCACCCTGTGCGTTGAAAGTTGGTTGTGCGTCTGAAGTTGGTATATCGCGTTTGCGTTCAGTACCCGCGCCCGGTGAACTTGGTCAGCATCAGCTTGAGCTCGTGGGGGCTGGTGGCGGAGCCCTCGGCGTCCTCGAGGCTGATGTGGCCCTGGGTGTAAAGCTCTACCAGGTGCTGATCGAAGGTTTGCATCCCGCGCAGGTTATCTTGCAGCATGGTGTCCTTGATCTGCGGGGTTTTGTTTTCGTCCTTGATGAGGTCGCGCACAAAAGGCGTGGCCAGCAGAATTTCCAATGCCAGCGCCCGCCCCTGTCCATCGGCCCTGGGCAGCAAGCGTTGGGAGATGATGCCCAGGAGCGACTCGGCCAGCAAAATGCGGATTTGCAGGTGCTCGTGCAGCGGAAAGAAGTCAATAATGCGATTGATGGTACGCACCGCATCCAGCGTGTGGAGCGTAGAAAGCACCAGGTGGCCGGTCTGGGCGGCCATGATGGCTGCTTCCACCGTTTCGCGGTCGCGCATCTCGCCAATCAGAATCACATCCGGATCCTGGCGCATGGCGTATTTCAGGCCCGAGCTGAAGGAGTCGGTATCCACTCCCACCTCGCGCTGCACCACCAGGCTTTTCTTGTGCTTGTGCAAAAACTCGATGGGGTCTTCAATGGTAACGATGTTTTTGGGGAAGTGCAGGTTGATGTGGTCAATCAGGGCAGCCAGGGTGGTGGACTTTCCCGAGCCGGTCGGGCCGGTAACCAGCACCAGACCGCGCTCTTTGGAGGCCAGCTCCTCCATGACCGGGCGGGGCAGGCCCAGCGCCTCAAAGCTGGGGATGGACTCGGCCACCACCCGCATGACCAGCCCAAAACTGCCCCGCTGGTGCAGCAAATTGCAGCGAAAACGGGCCAGACCCGGCACCGTATAGGCAAAGTCCATTTCTTTTTTGTACTCGAGTTCTTCTTGCTGCATGGGGTTCAGCAAGCCGCGGACAATGGCCTCGATGTCACCCGGCGAAAGAACTTTGCTACCAAAGGGCTTGAGTTTGCCATCAATGCGTACTGTGGGGGGCGCCCCAGCCTGCAAGTGAATATCCGAGGCCCGAGCCTGAACCATGCTGCGCAGCATTTCAGCAATGGGAGTGGGGGTTTGCGTGGTACTCATTTGGAGGCTCCCTTGGGTCAACACCTGACCGGGTGGGTTGAATCAGTGTTTAACAGAATCTGCGGCCCAGCTGGTATTGCAATGAGTGCCGATTATCTATATCGGCTGGGGCAACGATCCCGATGCACCTTTCCAACCCACGCTCATGAGTATATTTCACCCTTTCTCAAAAGGTTGCCCTAAATGAACAAACCTTAACATCAGCGCGGTCATGTGCCCCTCTTAGAGTTCTGCTCTGTTTACCTGGAGCGAACCGTCGAAAACCCAAAGCTGAAGGCCAGATGACCTCATGGCACCACAAGCATTTCGCCCACCCTCGAGCAGGCAACCCATGACGAACAGCAATTTGTGAGCCGAGGCTACGCACAAGCGCGGTATCGCTCCAGATCAGGCCAGCTGGCGCACCAGGGTACGCGCGTAGTTCAGGGTTTCCTCTACCGCATCCCAGTCCACCCCGTCGGGCTGATCGGAAGGCCAGTGCCAGTGGGGGGGCGTCCCGTTTTCTAATCGAATGAGGGTCAGGCAGGGGATTTTACGGGCTGCAAAGGGTCGGGTGTCGAAAAAGGCCAGGGTGTACGCCAGGGGCCTTGCGCCGGGAAGAACGCGGGCCCGCTCGAGCAAGCCCCCCTGGTAGGCATGGTAGACCAGCATTCCCTCGCCGGTGGCATAAAACAACTCACCCTTGCCCACGTTATCTATGTTGAGCACCAGGGCATCCGGTGGAACCCACCTCGAGCGCGCCAGGTACTCGGCCCCTTTGGCCCCCACTTCCTCGCTGCCGGTGAGGGCCAGCATCACCCGGTAGTCTGGCAGGGGCTCCTGGGCCAGTTCCTCGAACAATGCCACCGCCACCCCGGTTGCGTTGTCGTTGGCCCCATTGACATAGGGCTCCTGGAACTCCCGCAGGGACAGGAGTACGGCCTGCACCAGAAAATACAGGCCCAGCAACTGCGCCACCACCGGCACCAGGGCGCCAAAGGGCAGCACCGTGGCCCGCACCGCATTTAACAAAAAATTTCGCCGGAAATTCCTCACCTGCTTTGGGTGTTTGCGGAAAAAGGTCTTGGCGTTTTCGTAAGGGGCCATCAGAA
>CAZIXH010000258.1:0-7354 GCA_964543055.1 uncultured bacterium | reverse complement strand
TATACGGCCTCGAGGCCGGCTCTCTGGCCCGCCCCACCCTGGAGCGCCTGCGGGCCGCCGCCGAGGCCAGGCTCCTTCCCAGGGAAGAGGCCGAAGACCTGAGCGAGGCGTTTTTGTTCCTCTCCCACCTGCGCCTCAAGCACCAGCTCGAGGCCCTGAGCCGGGGCCAGCCCCCCTCCAACCGCGTAGCCCAATCCTCCCTCAGCCCCCGCGAGCAGCAGATGCTGCGCCAGGTCTTCTGGCGCATCCGCCAGGCCCAGCAGGCGTTGGCGGGGCGGTTTCGGTTGCAGGTGTTGTGAAGTCCTTTTTGGTGGTTTGTTAGATAACTTCGCTTTCTTGTTGCTTTTTGGCACGGTTAATAGCTGGGATGAAATTTGTCACTGCCATCGGTACTCTTCTACGGCATAATGTAACCAAATGGAAGTGGCAACCGACCGTGCTACTCGGCTATTTAAGTTCCTGAGGGAGCTTCACAACATTGGGAACCCACTCCCCACTGCTTTAGACCAGTATTCCTGGCGTTACCGTCTCGACACGCTTCCAGAGCACCCCGATGTTCATTTTGTAGGCTACTCAGGTGAGGGCCTTGATTACATCCTTCGAGTGGCCCGACCAAAATTATCGCCACCCCCAACGCCTCCTCGTTTACTGGAGGGCTGGATAGAGGGCGCTCTCAATGATCCTAACCACCAGCCTGTTCGAGCTGAATCGCGCGAGCTGGATGGGGAAGGGGAACCCCGAATAATCCTGTTTGCGGAAGACCCACGCCGCGAGAAAGCATGGCAGGACTGGCTTCAGGAGTGGAGAACCTGGGCCAGCGCTGAACGCCCCAACCTGGCTGCTCAAAAGGTTTTTGAAGATTTCTACGCCCTAAAAGGTCAGCTTGACCGTGAAGGTGACCGATTGGAGCTGGTGCTGGGGGATGGAATCCTGAGCTGGAGCCATCTGGGTAAGAGCGTGTACCACCCGCTTTTGTTGCAACGGGTGCAGCTCGAGTTTGAGCTGGATAAAGACAAACCCGAGTTTCGCATAGTTGAAGCGGATTCACCACCAGAACTATACGGAGCCGCACTTAGGGAGTGCGGTGTGGATGCCGGAGCGGAGCCGGATATTCGAAAGAAGCTAGAAGATGGGAGCTATCATCCACTAGCGCCGGAGACCTCTGAGTTTTATATTTACGCAGCCAATCGCTTGCATCTAACTGGGGAGTTTATTGAAAACAGTCTTCCTCCGAAGGATTCCAACAACCTGCTTATAGGCCGAGTACCGGTGCTGTTTTTGCGTCCACGCAGCCAGGGGTTCTCGAGAGTTATTGAAGGGGTGCTCAAAGTACTGCCGGAGCGCATAGGCGATCTTACGCCGTTGCAACGGGTGGTCGGGGTAGAGGCAGGTGCAAACATTACTGGCCAGATCTCTTTGGATGCAACTGAGCCTGAGCTCCGAAGCTGGGACTATGAAGATGTATTGGTGAGCAAGCCCATCAACCGTGAGCAACTTTTGGTTTTTAAGAATGTACGCAAACACACGGGCGTTGTAGTGCAGGGTCCACCGGGCACAGGGAAGACCCACACCATCGCCAATCTCATAGGCCAGTTGTTAGCAGAGGGGAAAAGCGTATTGGTTACGGCTCACACCTCCAAAGCCCTTCGGGTGCTGCGCGACAAGGTAGCCCCAGAACTGCAGCCCCTGTGTGTGAGTGTTTTGGACAGCGACCAGGAGAGCCGGCGACAGCTCGAGGCATCGGTTGCCTTCATTACAGAGAAAATAGGCCAGGGTGCTGAGAAGCTCGACGAGGAGTCCCGCACCCTTGAAAAGGCTCGTGAGCGTTTGCTAAGGGAATTGGCGGAAAAACGACAAAAGCTAATCGAAGCCCTGGGTGGGGAGTATCGGGAGGTGGTTGCCGCCGGAAGCGGTTATGCCCCTTCTGAAGCAGCCCGCCTTGTGCGGGAGTATGAAGATAAAGGGCACAACTGGATACCCGGTAAAGTACACACGAACGGCTTGATGCCTTTATCTACTGATGAACTGGAAGAGCTGTACCAAAGCAATGCAGACATTAGCCCACAGGACGAGGCCGACCTTCGTGCGGGGCTGCCATCAATGGAGAAGCTTCCAGAGCCAAGTAAGGTAGAGAAGTGGCAGCAACTCCTTCAGCAGCAGGTTGAGCCCGGTAGCGAAAGACCCGAACTGTGGAAGCTTGAACCGAGTTTAGAGCAGCTTGAAGCACTCCAAAAACGCTTGAACCAGGTGCTTCATCCAGTTATGCAAGTAGAACAATGGCACATGTCTGTCATTGCAGCAGGTTTTGAGCCGCAACTAAAGCAAATCTGGGTGGATTTTATCAAACTTATCGAGTCTACCCGGAAGCTCGCGCTCGAAGCTCAAAATATGCTCATTCAGTTTGAACCCACACTTTCAGACGGTATTCCAGTTACTGAGCAGGCTCAGCAAGCCGGCGAAATTGCAAACTTTCTGAAGAGGGGTGGGAAACTTAATTTGCTTACCCTGCTAAAGAAGTCCAAATGGAAAGCCTTTATCGAAAAAGCCCAAGTGGCATCCGTTAAACCAAGCACTTATGAGCATTTCCGAGCCCTTGAATTTGAGGCAAGCCTTAGAGTAGAACGTCAGCGCCTCTTGAAGCGTTGGGAGGCGCTAATTGGTGCTGTAAGTGAGGTAAAGCTCGGTTCCTCCAATCCCGAAATGCAGGCCGCACAATATATCCCTATCCTGAAAAGTAAGCTGGAATGGTACTCTCAGTTTTTTTTGCCCTTCCGGATGCAACTGCTGGAGGCTGGGTTCGACATGGATGCTTTCCAGCACAGCCTACCTCCCAACCCCCAACCTAATGGAGAACTATTGAACCTGGTTGCTGCACTGGATGAGCTAGCCTCCATCCTTGAGTCCAAGCGTGTTAGGGTGGCCCAGCAGCTTGGCAACTCCGAGATTGCAAACGCAATTTCCTATCTCGGTTTGCACAAAAACACGAACAGTGCCGACTTGGTCGAGGCCTTGAAAAAAGGATCTCCTACAGCGTATGAACAGGCATACAGGAGGCTATTTCATCTCCACCAACTTATCCCTCGGTGGGAACGCCGTATGCAACTGTTGGGGCGGCTGAGGGAAACTGCACCAGGCTGGGCTAGAGCAATTGAAAAGCGCGAGGGCATACACGGGGATTCGAGAGTTCCGAATGAACCCCAGAAAGCCTGGCTACACCGCGTGCTTTCGCAGGAGCTGGATGAACGCACCAAAACTTCTATCAACGCTTCGCAGCGTGAAGTGGCAAAACTCGAGCGCGACTTGTATCAGGTGACGGCTGAGCTGATTGACCGCAAAGCCTGGAGTGCTCAAATCAAAAAAACCACATATCAACAACGCCTTGCCCTAACTGGATGGATGAGCACTATCAAGAAAATCGGCAAGGGGAAGGGCAAGCGAGCACCCGCACTAAAACGAGAGGCGGCCAAGCTACTCGCACAATGTCGTTCGGCTGTGCCGGTGTGGATTATGCCGCTCGGTCGTGTAGTAGAGCAGTTTAGACCAGAAGACGACCCTTTTGACGTTGTAATCATAGACGAGGCAAGCCAGGCAGATCTTTCTGCTCTTTTTTTATTTGCCATGGCTCGAAAGATTGTAGTTGTGGGGGACGACAAGCAGGTAAGCCCCGTAGCGATAGGTGAGGAGATTGAAAAGGTATCTCCGCTACAACAGGCCCATCTTGATGGCATTCCAAATAATCACCTGTTTGATGGAAAATACTCCATATACGAGGTTGCAAGATCAGGATTCGGCGGTCAGGTTATGCTGCGGGAACACTTCCGTTCGGTTCCGGAAATCATACAGTTCAGCAACATGCTTTGCTACGATGGCAGGATTAGGCCCTTGCGCGAATCAGGCCACTCAAAGCTCAAGCCTGCGGTTCGTGCAGTCCGTGTGAAAGGCTTTGCCGAACCAAGAAACACAAAAATCAATCTGGCTGAGACAGAAGAGATTGTTCGGTTAGTCAAGAGCTGTGTGGGCAACCCACTATACGCAGGCAAGACCTTCGGGGTTATTTCGATGGTGGGAGAGGAGCAGGCTCTAAAAATTGAGCAAATGTTGCGCGATGCGCTTTCTCCTGCTGAGTTAGAAGGGCGCAGGCTAATATGTGGTAACCCTGCGCAGTTCCAGGGAGATGAGCGCGATGTAGTCTTTATTTCCATGGTAGATGTGCCCCAGGGAGGCCCACTGTCCATGCGGGAAACTGAACTTTGGCAGCAGCGCTTCAATGTGGCCGCAAGCCGGGCCAAGGATCAAATGTGGGTGGTGTACTCGCTGGATCCAGCGGTAGATTTGAAACCTGGTGACCTGCGACGTCGCT
Organism: uncultured bacterium; assembly: GCA_964543055.1. GTDB lineage: Bacteria > Deinococcota > Deinococci > Deinococcales > Thermaceae > Meiothermus. Next base: position 2,994 of record CAZIXH010000258.1, on the reverse strand, counting down.
TAATTGAGCACGCCTTGCAGCCAGAAAATTCAATTCACCAAATGAAGATAGAGGGTGCCAAGGCCGAGTCGCCCTTTGAACACGAGGTACTTGAGCACTTAACCCGTGCTGGGTTCAAGGTTATTGCACAATACCCGGTTGGGAGTTACCGAATAGACCTGGTGGTGGAGAGCTCTAACAAGAAGGTAGCAATCGAATGTGATGGTGACCGTTTCCATCCGTCGGAGAAATGGCCTGAAGACCTCGAGCGCCAGCGAATTTTAGAACGTATTGGTTGGCGATTCATTCGCATTAGAGGAAGCAGTTTTTACCGGGATCGAGATGGGACAATGATTGAAGTCATTAAAGAACTGGAAAAGCTTGGCATTAGGCCATCTGGAAATGAAACCAGCCCGCAAGTACAGGTACAGGAAGAAGACCTTGAGCCTCTCAGAAACTCTAGCACTAGCGGGATTCCAACTTCATCCAGTGCGTCGTTTGAGATAAGTGTCTCGGAGCTTGGGAATCCTGATCCAATGGGGGCCAGAGAAGATGCCAGTGAAAATCTGGGTGCAATCATACAAATTCCTGGCACTGTCAAACAAGAAGATCAAAATAACCAAATAACACCTGAAGACCAAGCTAAGATTGACTGGGTGCTCTCCACACATCCAGATATGTGGTTTGAACTGGCACATTGGGCCAAGATGCGTGAACATTTTGCAGGTTGGGAGCGGAAGCTGATTTTTGACATTGGAAAATATGTGAAATTTGGTCGTGTTTCGTATAAACAAGCTCGCCAAGCCTTGCGCTTGTATGAAGAGGCCCGAAAGCTGGGCTTTAGTCCCTCGAGAGAAAACTGAAGACGGCAGAGCTCTCTGCCGTCTTTGAACAGTAAAGGTACTGTTTCAATGGAACTGTGCTTCCTCGGTGGAGCCGACCAGGGCCGCAGTGGAGGCCTGTCCGGCGGTAATGGCCATCAGCACCTCGTCGAAGTAGCCCGCGCCCACCTCGCGCTGGTGCTTGACCGCGGTAAAGCCGTCCTTTTCGGCGGCGAACTCGAGCTGCTGCAACTCCACAAAGGCGCTCATGCCGCGCTCCTTGTAGCCCTTGGCCAGCTCGAAGGTGCGGTAGTTGAGGTTGTGCCAGCCCGCCAGGGTGATGAACTGGAACTTGTAGCCCATGGCCCCCAGCTCCCGCTGGAACTTGGCGATGGTCTCGTCGTCGAGGTTCTTTTTCCAGTTGAAGCTGGGCGAGCAGTTGTAGGCCAGCATCTTGCCGGGGAACTCGCGGTGGATGGCCTCGGCAAACTTGCGGGCCACTTCCAGGTCGGGGGTGCTGGTCTCCATCCAGAGCAGGTCGGCATAGGGGGCATAGGCCAGGCTGCGGGTGATGCAGGCCTCGAGGCCGTTGCGAATCCGGTAAAAGCCCTCGGGGGTGCGCTCCCCCTCCTTCACAAAAGGCTTGTCGCGCTCGTCAATGTCGCTGGTGAGCAGGGTGGCGGCCTCGGCGTCGGTGCGGCAGATGATCACGCTGGGCACGCCTGCAACATCGGCGGCCAGCCGGGCGGCGTTGAGGGTGCGGATGTGCTGCGAGGTGGGAATGAGCACCTTGCCCCCCAGGTGGCCGCATTTCTTCTCGCTAGAAAGCTGGTCTTCCCAGTGAACCCCGGCGGCCCCAGCCTCGATCATGCCCTTCATCAGCTCGAAGGCGTTCAGGGGGCCGCCAAACCCGGCCTCGGCGTCGGCCACGATAGGGGCGTACCAGTAGCGATCGGTTTTGCCCTCGCTGCGCTCGATCTGGTCGGCCCGCATCAGGGCGTTGTTGATGCGCTTGACCACAGCCGGAACCGAGTTGGCGGGGTAAAGGGACTGGTCGGGGTAGGTCTGGGCGCCCAGGTTGGCGTCGGCGGCCACCTGCCAGCCCGAAAGATAGATGGCCTCGAGGCCCGCCTTCACCATCTGCACGGCCTGAGCGCCGGTGTAGGCCCCAAAGGTGTTCACGTAGGGGCGGGTGTGCAAAAGCTCCCACAGCCGCTCGGCCCCCACTTTGGCTAAGGTCTGCTCGGGCAGAATGCTGGGGCGCAAGCGCACCACATCTTCGGCGGTGTAGTCGCGCTGGATGCCTTTCCAGCGGGGGTTGGTTTCCCATTCACGTCTGAGTTTCTCGGCTTCCAGCTTCATTTCGGGGGTCAGTTTGGACATCGCAATTCCTCCTTTTTTGAGTATGGCCTGAACAACATAGTTCCGATGGGTGTATATCTTGGTAAGCGACACTTACAAAAACGTGTACTATTTATCTGAGTACACTTGATAACTATTACACCAGGGTGTAGGTAGCCAGTTTGAAAGATTGGCGCAATCGGCCAGAGGACAAACCCTTGGCTCGTAGAGATGGACGTTGAACGGCGCTTTTGCCCTCAACCTCTCTGGCATCGTTTGAGAGTTTGATGGATTCTGGTGCATAGCCAGTGGCGATAGTCAAACGCAAAAACGTCCAACGCAAGCCCATGTGGAGTGCTCCGGCCCTTCCCACGACTTGCGACCTGGGACAATGTATGGCACCTTGCCCACTTTGGCCGTTTCGAAATAGATCCGATCTATCCGGCCATCCAAACCCATCTGCACTTCTCTTAAGCACGGCTAAAGGAACCGGCAAGAACATGAGCCACATCTGAAGGGCTGCCGGGGTAATTTTCCTGGGGGAGGAAGGGGAACCCTATGAAACGCAACTTCTGGCTGGCGCTGGTCATGGCGGCTTTGTTGGCAGGCTGTGGGGATTCGAACGTGAGCGAGAACCCTCCGCCAGGTGGCAACCCTCCGGGAGGTGGAAGCGCAACAGCCTCTCCCGCCGAGAGCGCCGGGGCCAGCAAGAGCTTTGATGAAAGTGCCAGCAAGGTGATGCAAAGCCTTCCAGGGGAGCTGGCGGGCTACTTACGCAACCTGAATGCGCCGCTTGATATTGACCTGGGCCGCTTGCTGGGGTTGCCGGGGTCGGGGGCGGCCAGTGCGGCCC
>CAZIXH010000257.1:0-4349 GCA_964543055.1 uncultured bacterium | reverse complement strand
GCCTGGGGGTTGGGGGTGAGATCGAGGGTGAGGCTTCCCTCGGTTTCCGCGCCGATGCTGGGGGTGAAGTCCTGCTCGAGGTCGCGTCCGGCCAGGTCGCTGTAGGAGAGGTCGGAGCCCAGGAAACTATCGCTGCGCCCGCTGGGGGGCAGCCGCAGGACCCGTTTCAGGGTGGGGTTGTAAATCTGAATGTTGTCCCCTACGCGCAAAAAAGCCTGTCCGGCCTCGCGGGGTGGGGCCTTGACCCAGGTGACGGCCCGCTCGTTGCCATCCGAGACCACCTCGAGGACGTACTGGGTTTGCCGGTCAGGGCGGGTCACGCTCAGGGTCAGGGTGGCCCGCACGCTCCCCCCACGCTGGTTGTCCACGATGGCCCTGAGCACGGCCTGGGGGTCAGTGGCGGCGCTGCCAAGCCCCAGGCAGAGCAGGCTTAGCAACCACAATCGTAGCTTCATGCAGTGCCTCCCTTCACTCCGTCCGCATGGCCTCGGCGGGGTTGAGTGAGAGCACCCGTCGGGCCGGAATCAGAATCGAGAAGAATGCGGCCAGTACGATGGTAAGGGCCGCATAGAGGGCGTAGAGGGGGCTTTGGGCAGTGTAAATTTCACCGCCGGTGCCCAGGATTTCCCAGGCCGCTCCGTAGCTGGCAAAGATGGGCCCCAGCACGTTCTGGGTGGCCATCCAGAAGTTGAGGGCGTAGCCCAACACCAGCCCCACCCCCCAGCCGATGCTGGTAGCCAGCACCGTCTCGAGCGTGACCATCGCGGCCAGCCGAGGGGGGTTCATGCCGATGGCCCCCATCATGCCAAACTCGCGGGTGCGCTCGAGCACGCTCACCAGTACCGTGCTGGTCACGGCCAGCGCGGCAAATAACGAAAAAATCATCCCGATCAAGAAGGTCGAACTCTGTTTGGTGCCAATCGCCGAAGACAGACCCCCCAGCAGCTGGGTCAGGTCGTAGGCCCGAATGTTTTGTGGCAGCACCGGTTGCAGGGCCTCGGCAATGCGGGCTTCCTGGCCCCGGGTCAGGTCCAGGGCAACCCCGGTGGCAGTCTGCAATCCGGTGAGCAGGCGGGCATCCTGAAGGTGCACCAGCACCGTGCCCCGGTCTACCGGGGCAATCCCCGACTTCACCAGCCCCACCACCCGCAGCCCCAGGGCCTGTGGCCCTGCCAGCGCCGAGGTATCGAGCACCACCCGTTCGCCCAGCCGCACGTCCAGGCGCTCGGCCAGTTGTTGCCCCAGCACCACCTCGCCCGGTTTTTCCAGCATCCGACCTGCGACAATGGCGGTGGGAATGTTGCTCACTCTGGCCTCGAGGGCGGGGTCTACCCCGCGGGCCTTGGCCGCATCGGCGGTGTAGGCCGAGCGAATCAGGGTGGGAAACTCGAGCCGGGGTGCCGCCGCATTCACGCCGGGTTGGGTTTGTACCCGAGTCAGAAAGTCCAGGCTGGGCAAGCCCTGTTCGGGGTCGGGGTCTTCGAAGTACTGCGGGGTGGTAATGAGGGCCGGTGCACTCAGAAATCGGGCGTTGCCAAGCTGTACCGACTGGGTGAAGCCATCCTGCACCCCCCAGAACAAAATGGTGGTGATGGTGGCGTAAGCGACCACCAGCACCAGCAGCAAGGTGCGCCGCCGATGCCGCCAGAGGTTGCGCCAGGCCAGCCGGGGCAGGGCTACCATGCTGGAAAAGTTTTGTTGCATCCTGACCTCCGCTCAACCCTTTCGTTTGCGTTTTCTACGCTCGTAGCGCTCGAACAGCCCCTGCAACTCCTCCTCGAAGAAAGCGTAGAGCTCTCGCATCTCGCGCAGCCGTTCGCCGCGTTCGGGGGGGGCGTTTTCCAAGAGCCGCAGGCCCTTGTCGGCCAACGTTTTGTAGACGCTCAGGCCTGCCAGACCGCTTTTGACCCGCTCACTCCAGGTGCCGGGCCGGATGCGAAAGTAGTCCTGCCTCGAGCCCCGCTTGGGCACCCGCTCGATCAGGTGCATCTGCACCAGCAGCCGGGTCATGGTGCTGATGGAAGCTTTGCTGGCCCCCAGCGCCTCCACCAACTGCGAGGCAGTCTGCTCGGGGGGGTCGCAGACCATCAGCCAGCCCAAAATACGCCCTGCCGTGCGAGGAATTCCTGCCGCTTCGTAGGCCAGAGCGAACTCCTCGACGAAATGGTGCAGGCTGTCGGACATTCCCAAAGTTTAGTTGGTTTGATTTGTTTAGTCAATACTGAACAAAATAGATTACAACATGGCTTGCAGGGAAAACCTTTGCTCGAATAGAGCAACGCTGCTGGGCGGCGATGCTTCCACCGGTGATCTGCCTTGAGTGGTGGGCTCATACCATCTTTGTTTGAACACTTTTTGTAGAAATGATCAAGTAGGGAGCAGGGGTTAGGGGATAGGGGATAAGCGTTTGAAAGCCACAACCCACCTCCTGCCACCCCCACCTTGTGTGTCGCCCAAAGTTGGGTATGGGGCTGAAGTTACTATCATAACCACCGCGCTCCAGCACGGGTCAAACACAGTGAAACGGGGCGAATGTGGTTTCGCCCCGTTTCAAGCAATGAGTTTGCACCTCAAGTGGCGGTTCTGGGGGTGCCCAGCCAGTCGTAGATCAGCACCACTGCAGCAATCAGGTTCACCACGATGTTCCAGCCGTCCGTGGGCAAGCCCAGGAAGCTGGTGTTGAAGAACCCGATAATGGCCAGCGCGGCATAGACCACGCCCATTACCGCCGCTACCAGATGGGCCATCTGGTCGTTGGTGAAATAGCCGTAGAGCAAAACCACGGCGGTAATCAGGTACACGAGCGCCAGGCCGGTGGTGCTGGGGATGAAGCCGAGAATCAGGCCGCCGGGGGCAAAGAACAGGCCCAGTACCGCCAGCAGGGCAAACACCAGACCCATGAACAGGTCAATCGCTCGAGCCGACATACTTCCCTCCTAGACCTTTACTGGGGTCTTGATCGGGATGGCTTTGGCCTTGGCGACTTCGCTCTTGGGCAGGGTCAGGGTTAGCACGCCGTTTTCGAACACGGCCTCGGCCTTATCGGTCAGCACTTCACTGGGCAGTACCACCGAGCGCTCAAAGCGGGTGTAGCGGTGTTCGCGCAGGTGGTAATTGCGTTCTTTCTTCTCTTCCTCCTTTTTGGCTTCGCCGTAAATCCGAAGCACATCGCCACGTACCTCAATCTTGATGTCTTCGGGTTTGAGGCCAGGAATCGAGGCTTTCACCAGGATGTTGTTGCCCTCTTCGTAGATATCGAGTGGCATGGCCGCCACCTCTTTATCGAGGAACGGAAACTCACGACGGAACAGGCTTTCGTCAAACAAGCGCTCGATTTCCCTCCGCATGTTATCCATTTCACGCCAAGGGTCGAAACGAGCCAACATACCGCTTCCTCCTTTGCTCTTGTTGGACGTGCGGTGGCCACACATCGGACGAAGCCTTAGGCCTACCTGCTGGGCTCCGGGCCGCCACCCCACCCGAAACCCAGAGGTCTGGACGGTCAAGCATGGGCTGTTGCAGCCTCAGCTTGGTTAGCACTGGATGCTGCCGGAACCGGGCGAACCAGCAGCACGGGTACCGGCGCATGGTGGGCTACCCCTTCGGCCACACTGCCCAGGAGCAAGCGTTCCAGACCGGTGCGCCCGTGGGTACCCATCACGATCAGGTCAGCGCGGCTGTCGCGGGCAAAGTCCACTATCACGTCGGCTTCCCGCCGGGTCTGGGCCCTCAGAAGAGCCGCTTTGACCAGGGGTGTTCTGGCCTGCTTACGGGCGTTCTCCACAATGACCTCGCCCTGCTCCTCCATCGCCTTCAGGGTGTCCTCCCAGTTGAAGGCGGTCATGTTACCGCTGAAGGGGCCTACCATTGGGGCAGGCAGAGGGGGCACCACATGCAGAATCTGCAACTCGGCACCCAGCAGGGTGGCCAACTGGTCGGCCATCTCGAAAGCGGGGCGGCCTGCTTCACTGCCATCCACCGGAGCCAGAATGCGCTCAAACAGACCTGTGCTGGGCTCCACCTGCCCATCGCCGCGCACCAGCATCACCGGCATTTTGGCCAGCCGGCTCACCCGTTCGGCCACGCTGCCCAACAACATCCGCCCCAGCCCCTCGCGCCCGTGGGTGCCCATCACGATCAGGTCACACTGGCATCGGTTGGCCAGGTAGACGATACCTTCGGCAATGTCGTCGTCGTGCATGGGCTCGGTGCGGAGCTCGAGCTGCATCTGCCGGCCTAGCTTTGCCCAGGGGGCCAGGATTTCTTCGGCGCGGTGCTTCATGGCTTCCGACGGAGCGGCCAGTCCCCAGTAGGTGGGGGGCGCCTTCAAAACATGGGTTACGAGCACC